>DATAPK010000456.1:0-7629 GCA_036265245.1 Tepidisphaeraceae bacterium
CTCCCAACGATGTCGCCCAAACCCACCGAAGCCGAACTCAACATCCTCCGAGTCCTCTGGTCCCGCGGCCCCAGCACCGTCCGCGAAATCGCCGACACCCTCAACCGCGATCGCGAAGTCGGCTACACCACCGTCCTCAAGCTCATGCAGATCATGACCGAAAAAGGCCTGCTCCTCCGCGATGAATCCAACCGCACCCACATCTATCGCCCCAAATTCAGCGAAGAGCGAACCCTCCAGCAGCTGATGAAAGATCTCCTCGATCGCGCCTTCGGCGGCTCCGCGCAAAAGCTCGTCATGCAAGCCCTCTCCGCCAAGAAAACATCTCGCAAAGAACTCGACGAAATCCAAAAACTCATCGACAGCATGAAGGGAGAATAATCATGTCCGCCCCACAATGGCTCGCCAATTCCTCCGTCGTTGAATCCCTCGGATGGACCCTCGTCCACACACTCTGGCAGGGTCTCGCCTGCGCCATCCTTCTCGCGCTAACCCTCCGCCTCACGCGCCAGAAATCCGCAACCACCCGATACATCCTCTCAACCGCCGCATTAGCGCTCACCTTCGCTTGCGCCATCGCGACATTCGCACTATTAAATCACCGCACCCCTGTCACCCCCCAACTTCTCGCAACCCACTCGCCATCACCGTTGCCAATCTCACTGCACACGGCGCATATATCCGCGCCCGAGATCAATCTTCCAATCCCCGAACCCTCAATCACTCAACGCCTCTCCCCCATGCTCCCCTGGCTCGTCCTCCTCTGGTCCGTCGGCGTCACCACACTAGGATGCTATCAACTCGCCGGCTGGCTCCTCATCCGCCGCTTGCGGCTTAGCGCTGCCCCCACCACCGACCCCCGCGCCATCACCGCTTTCAACGAACTAATCGATCGCTTGCAGATCTCCCGCCCCGTCCAACTCTCCCGATCGATCCTCGTCCAAGTCCCCACCGTCATCGGCTGGCTCAAACCGATCGTGCTCCTCCCCATCAACGCCCTCACCGGCCTCACCACCGACCAGCTCCGCGGCCTCCTCGCACACGAACTCGCCCACGTCCGCCGCCTCGACTATCTCGCCAATATCATCCAAATCATCATCGAAACCATCCTCTTCTATCACCCCGCCATCTGGTGGATGGGCAAAGTCATCCGCCAGGAACGCGAAAACGCCTGCGACGACCTCGCCGCCGCCGTCTGCGACCGCGCCACCTACGCCCAAGCCCTCGCCACCATGGAATCCCTCCGCCAATCCCCCACTCTTGTTCTTTCCGCTCGCGGCGGCGTGCTGTTGCCCCGCATCCGCCGAATCCTCGGCCTCTCTGATTCCCCCTCCCGCCGCACCTATTTCCCCAACGCCGCCATCGCCTCAATTCTCATCGCCGCCGCAATCTCTCTCGTCATTTTCCACACCCGCCCCAGCCAAGCCGAAACCCCATCAACATCAACCCATCCATCCTCCTCCACCACCACGCAGCCGGAATTGAAATTCACCGATCCCACCCCCGACGACCTCAAGGCCACCTCCCAGGATTATCAAATCGGCAAAAATGATCTTCTCTCCGTCTCGATCAATGACCTCCAAGGCCCCAACGTTGAAACCACCAAACAACTCCGCGTCAGTGAAAGCGGAAAAATCAATCTTCCCGTCGTCGGCGAGACCCGCATCGTCGGAAACACCGAGGTCGAGGCGCAGAAAGCGATCGCCAACGCTTACGCCAATATTGTGAAAAACGCTGCGGTTTCAGTTCAGGTGGTCGAAGCCCGCGGCCGCACCTTCAGCATCCTCGGCGCCGTCCAGCAACCCGGCCAATATGCCATGCCCAAGAGCGATTTTCGTCTCCTCGATGCCCTCGTCCTCGCCCACGATGTGACCGCTCCCGTGCATTTCTTGTTCATTGTCCGCAACGATCCCAATCAGCCCGCAGGCCAAACACGCAACATCCAAATTCCGTTTAACGAGCTGCGAAACGGCAACATGAAATACAACATTGTGATTCATCCCGATGATCTCATCGTCATTCAATCCCCCGTACAGGACGATGATCCCACCGCTCGAAGAATCTGGCAGATCAAGCAGGACCTGGCCGATCTCGATCTATCCTTTCAGGACTTGTCAAAAAAACTTGGCGCAAACAATCCGCGAATCCAAGCCCTGCAAAATGAACGTGACCTGATGGCCCAAAGCCTCCGCGACCTCGGCGCGCCCACGCCGGCCTCCCAACCGACCGTCCAAGGCGAATACTATATCAGCGGCGTCCCGCGCGCGGGGGTTTATGACATCACCAACGCCAACAACAAACCAAACAATCTTCGCCAAGCCCTCGCCGCCGCCGGGTATGACGGCCCTCCCGCTGGCCAGTGGCTTACATTGGTCCATCACGATGAAAACGGAAATAAAACCAGCCGAACCGTCAACGTCGACGATGTACTCAATACGCCCGCCGGCGCCACCGAGCTTCAGCCAAACGATGTGGTAATGGTCGGGAAGATCGAACAGGGCGAATATTACATCGGCGGCCATGTCCCTCGAACCGGCGTTTATTCACTAACTGCACGCAGGGTCACCTTACTTCAAGCCCTGATCGCTGCCGGTGCCGACCCGGAACAGATGAAACAACAAGAACTGATTGTGAGACAAAAAAACAATCCCCAGAAAATCTCCCATTTCACTATTGGCGAGTTGATCGAAGATCGTGGCGATCCCTACATTCTTGCACCCAATGACGTGGTCGAAGTGCTTCCAATCAAAGGCGATAAAGCCGATCATTTCGTGCGGCTCGTCATCGATAAAGACCAACTCACCTTCGAGGGCAAGCCAATCACCTGGGATACGCTTAAAGCCGAACTCGAAAAAATCCCCGATCGTCCCCACACAGCACTGCAACTGGCTATTGGTTCCGAAGACGTGACCATCGGACAGCAAAACAAGGCGCGCAGCACGTCGCTATCGTTAGTTACCGAACTTGGCTTCAAATACCTAACCGAGATCGGCATCCATCCCCTCGGCTCAAAAGCCGGCGACGAACCGTCACCAACAAAATGAGCCGCTTGCGGCTTCACGAATCAACAACCTCGATTGTTCGAATTTATTAAACCGCAAGCGGACGAGCGCGGCGCTTGGAAGTAGAAGATGTTTTAAGTTGCTCACGCGCCGCCCTGCAATACTCCGACTTCACATCGATTCCCACCGAGCTGCGCCCCAGCTCTCTCGCCGCCACGCACGTCGTCCCCGACCCCACAAACGGATCGAGCACCACATCGCCGGGATCGGTGAACAATCGAATAAACCAATTCGGCAACGCCTTCGGAAACGCCGCGCTATGATTTTTGTTCCCACACTCCGTCGCCAGGTGCAAAACATTCGACGGATACGCCATTGACCTTCCCACCCAGTTCGCGATGTTCTTCCCAAACCCGCTTTTCACTTGCGAATCAAATCGCACCACATCATTCGCCCCCAGTGATTTCAATCGCGCATTCGCCCAATCCCCCATCGGCACCATCACCGCCTCCTGGTTCATCTTGAACTGCGGCGACTTGTTAAACTGCAAACACCGCTCCCAAGCATCGCGAAACCGGTTAGGCCATTTCCCCGGATGGCAGTTCCGCTTGTGCCAGATAAATTCCTCCGTCCAAAGCCACCCCTGCTTGCGAAGCGCCAGGATCAGTTCGATCACATAAGTGTGCCGCTCCCCGTTCTCCACTTTCTCTTTGATATTCAAAACAAACGTCCCCGCCGGCTTCAGCACCCGCAAAAACTGCTCGCTGCGCGCGGTAAACCATTCCACATATTCCTCCGCCTTGATCCCCCCATAAGTCTTCACCCGCCGATCCGCATAAGGCGGCGAAGTGAAGATCAAATCGAACGTCTCATCCTCAAAATCCTTGAGAACCGATAGGCAATCCCCATGTCGAATGTCGGATGGAATAGGCATCAAACGATTAATATAAACCGCCCGGGGCATAACTCCTATTCAAGTGATGCGAAGAGACCGCGAAAGCGCGATGGCGCGAAGAAAGCCGCGAAGGAGTAGAAAATTTAGAATTTATTTCTCGCTTTTCTTCGCGATTTCGCGCTTTCGCGGTCTCTGATTTCGGCCTGCATAAGCAACCTGCATGGGGCTTACAGCCCAGTGGCAAGCGCCCGGGCGCGCGGTTATCTTCCCAAATCTATGAGCATCCTCGTCAACAAAGACACCAAGGTCATCTGTCAGGGCATCACCGGCACCGCCGGCGCGTTTCACACCAAGGGCTGCCTGGAATACGGCACGAAAATGGTGGGCGGCGTCACCCCCGGCAAGGGCGGCCAAAAAGACGCCAACAATCTGCCGATCTTCGACACCGTTCGCCAAGCCGTGAATGCAACCGGCGCCGATGCGACCATGATCTTCGTCCCGCCCCCCTTCGCCGCCGACGCCATCATGGAAGCCGCCGACGCCGGCATTCGCGTCATCGTCGCCATCACCGAAGGCGTCCCCGTCCTCGACATGGTCAAGGTCAAATCCTTCCTCAAGGACAAACCCAACAGCCATCTCATCGGCCCCAACTGCCCCGGCGTGATCACGCCCGGCGAATGCAAAATCGGCATCATGCCCGGCTACATCCACACCCCCGCCAGCCAATCCAAAGGCGGAAAATCCGTCGGCATTATCTCTCGCTCCGGCACGCTCACTTACGAAGCCGTCTGGCAATGCTCCACGCGCGGCATCGGCCAAACCACCTGCGTCGGCATCGGCGGCGACCCTGTCAAGGGCCTCAACTTCATCGAGCTGCTCGCCATGTTCAACAACGATCCGCAGACCAACGGGATCATCGTGATCGGCGAGATCGGCGGCACCGACGAAGAAGCCGCCGCCGACTACATCAAAACCAAAGTCAAAAAACCCGTCGCCGCCTTCATTGCCGGTCGCACCGCCCCCCCCGGCCGCCGCATGGGCCACGCCGGCGCCATCATCTCCGGCGGCGAAGGCACCGCCGAATCCAAAATCGCCGCCCTCAAAGCCGCCAACATCTCCGTCGCCGAAAGCCCGGCAACGATTGGGGAGACGATGGCGAAGGCGCTCGGAATTGCCGGATAATTTTCAGACGCCGTCTCTGAGGTACCCCGAAGAGGCGGATAAATCACAAGCAAGAGCATGGTATAATCTTCCGCGATGCTTCTCGGAATCGACCCTCTCAATCGAAAGCTGATTCCCGTTCGCCAACAGCAGGATCAGCAATGGCTGGATCTCAAGCTCCGTCTTGCAGAAGTCGAATACACCCAAATCGCGCGTAAGAAATCCCCCAAAAGCCCACGGCCCCGCCGTGGGACCTCAAAAATCACGAAATCGCCCTCGAAACCCTAATTCGCTCCCCCCTCCTGTACTTCCCCCATCCCCCCGCTATAATCCCCGGAACAACTGCCCGCCCTGAGCGCATCACGATGTCCCTGCCGTTCCGGCAAAACTCCTGATCGATTCAACAAAGCCCAGTTGTTAGCGTGCCTCTTGGCCTGATTCGGTACTCAACCGTGGCCTTTTTGGGTGCGCATTTGACACCCGAAAGGTGCTAATGAGTTTCGCGAATCTCGGCCTTGCCGAGTCTATCGTTCGTTCTATCTCCGCCGAAGGCTATACCGTCGCCACGCCCATCCAGGCGCAGGCGATCCCCCATGTACTCGCCGGCCGCGACGTGCTTGGCTGTGCCCAAACCGGCACCGGCAAAACCGCCGCATTCGCTCTGCCAATCCTGCAAAACCTCGGCTCTGCCCAACCTGGCAAGCGATTCGTGCGCTGCGTCGTGCTCGCGCCAACGCGCGAGCTCGCCTCGCAGATCGCCCAGAGCTTTGCCGACTATGGCCGCCACACCGGCCTCCGCCACACCGTCATCTTCGGCGGCGTCGGGCAGGGCCCGCAGGTCAACGCCCTCCGCAACGGCGTAGATATCGTCATCGCCACGCCAGGCCGTCTCCTCGACCTCATCGAGCAGCGCCACGCCGATCTCTCCCACACACAAGTTTTCGTCCTCGACGAAGCCGATCGCATGCTCGACATGGGCTTCATCCACGACATCCGAAGAATCGCCACATGCCTGCCGAAGAAAAAGCAAACACTGCTTTTCTCCGCCACCATGCCCAAAGAAATCCGTTCGCTGGCCGATTCGCTTCTGCATAACCCCGTCAACGTAACTGTCGCCCCCGTCGCATCCACCGCCGACAAAATCGAGCAATCCGTTTACTTCGTCGAAAAATCCAAGAAGCCCCAACTGCTCCAGCATCTGATCAACGAACACTCGATTTCCCGCGCCCTGGTCTTCACCCGCACCAAGCACGGCGCTGATCGCGTCGTCCGGCACTTGCACAAGGGCGGCATCCACGCCGAAGCCATCCACGGCAACAAAAGCCAGAACGCCCGCCAGCGCGCTTTGCAGAATTTCAAGAACGGCAAAACCCCCGTGCTGGTCGCCAGCGACATTGCCGCCCGCGGCATCGACGTCGACCAAATCTCCCACGTTTTCAATTACGATATCTCCAACGAGCCCGAAACCTACGTCCACCGCATCGGCCGAACCGCCCGCGCCGGCGCATCAGGCGTCGCCATCTCCTTCTGCGACCCCGAAGAACGCTCCTGGCTCCGCGCCATCGAAAAACTCATCCGCAAATCCATCCCCGTGAAATCGGATCATCCGAAATACGCGACAGCTCAATCATCCCACGACCCCGATCGCGATCACAGCCGCGACCGCGCTCCCCAGCGGCAAGAGCACCGCCATGCATCCAGAAATGATCGCCCGCACCCCGCGCGAAACAGCCATCCGCATTCCCCGCGCAGCAATCAACCGCACCCCGCCCGCAGCGAACATTCGCAACCATCCAGAAGCAATCATCCCCAACCCACAAGAAACGATCACCCAAGATCCTCGCATCCCACAGGACCCAAGCCCCCCCACAAATCCGGCCCCCCGCGCAACAACACCCCCCGCACTCCGCACCCCATCTGGGGCAAACGAACCGGCGGCGGCCGCGGCGGTCCCAAACCCAAACACCACCACCGCTCCGCCTAACGCGATCGATAGAACGAAACGCCTTCGTGTAGCCCCGAGCTTGCTCGGGCTTTTCCCCCAAGGAATCACACGAACCCCGTCGCTCCATTCTTAATCCAACGATCCTTTGTATAATGTCCTTCCGACTAAACCCCGGAAGGACATTTTCCATGCCCGCAACCGAAGAAGAACTAAAAAAAGCCCTCAAAGCCTTCAAAAAACGCCTTAAGCTCACCCAGCTCGAAGAAGACTCCCGCCTCGGCCACAGCCCCCTCACCGGCGCCAAATCCAAAATCACCGCCATCCAACCCCCCGTCGGCTTCGGCAAAGAAATCTGGGAAGAACTCCGCGAAAAAGGCTACCTGAAAAACGACGGCGGCGGCTTCTACCAACTCCTCCCCGGAAAATAATGCACCCTCCCCTCAGACGCCGGGGTCTGAGGTACCCCGAAGACCCGGATTCTTCCCCTAACGCACGCCCACAAAAATCCCCCAAAAGCCCACGGCTCCGCCGTGGGACCCCTCAACACCCTCCCTTCCCAGCTTGCGCCATCCCGACTCCCAATAAAAATAAATCCCACCCCTCCGCCCAAGTCCCCGCCCCGCCAA
>DATAPK010000457.1:0-3891 GCA_036265245.1 Tepidisphaeraceae bacterium
ACATGGCCTCTTCGTGGGCGCGTACATATTCATCGTGTACTTGCGCGGCGAGATCTTTTGAATCGATCGGCGAGCCGCGCAGCTTGGCGATGATCTCGTTGTCATCCCATTCCAGATTTTTGAGAAGGAGATCGAGTGTTCCCAGATAAACCTGGGAACGCTGAACGTGCCCGAGATTGAGCGAGAGGGGGAGAAGGACATTGTCGGCATTTCGGACGGAGTCGGCGAATTTTTGATCGTCGTTGACGCTGGGCGATTTGCCGTTTTCGTCGGGGGCCAGCCAGCGGGTTTCCTGGGGCTCGGCGAAGATGATGTCCATGCCAAGCACTTTGGCGCCGGCGAGATGAACTTCGTCGGTTATCTCGGCGAACTTGCTGCGCGGCCAGGGGAAGGCGCCGATCTCGGCGAGGCTGGGGTCGTCGATGTCGAGATGAACGATTCGATCGGTGGGGGGCGGCGTGAAGAACTGGCAATCGCGGGCACGATAGTCGTAAAGATTTCGTTCCAGGGGATCGAGCAGGCCGAAGCCGTCTAAAAGGATCACGTTGAATGTGATCAGCACGCCGAGGGCGATGGTGCGGAAGAAAAGTTTTCGTTCGTTGCGTGTCATGCAGAGATGAGCCCGGTTGCCGGTTGCGGATTTGCGAATGGGGAAAGTCAAATTTCCGGATTCGCCAAGTCGCAAGCGGCGGTGCGTCGCCGTGCGCACGTTTCATTTAGGATACCCGGCGAATCGAAATCTCCCAAAAGGCGGGTACACTCGCAACGACGATGGCCCGTAGAATCGAGAAATGGTTGATTCCGCCGATAATTTTCGCGGCGGTGGTGTTTCTGGTGGGGATCAACTGGGGATTGCCGTCGCGCAAGGTCGATCCGTTTCTTTTTGGCGATCATCCGGTTTGGTCTGGCAAGGAGATCGCGCAATTGCTGGGGAATCGCGGATCGCTTTCGATGGGGGCGGATGTGGATGCGAATCCGAATCGGCTGCGGCCGATGGTTTTGAACGATACGGATGAAAAGCGCGCGGAGATTGTGGCGCGATATCGGCTGTATAGTTATCAGCCGGATGAGATGATTACGTTTCGGGCGCTCTCGACGATTCCGCAGACACACGGCGATCCGCGGCTTTATCAGTATGGCGGGTTGTGGGTTTATCCGGTGGGTGTATTGCTGAAAATCGCATCGGTGGTGGGTGTCGTCGAGTTGCGATCGTCGGTGGAGTTTTATCTGGATCATCCCGAGCAATTCGGCAGATTTTATTTGATCGCGCGGCTTTACGTTTTTGCGTGGGCGATGGTAGGAGTGTGGGCGGTTTTCTGGCTGGCAAAAAAGATGACGGGCGATCGTGTCGTCGCGATGCTGGCGGCGATTGCGTATGCGGCGATGCCGGTGGTGATCAATATGGCTCATGAGGCCAAGCCGCACCTTCCTGGTGTTGTGCTGATGCTGCTGGCGGTGATGGCGGGGGTGAAATATGTGGAGACCAGTTCGCGGCGATGGGCAGTAGGGGCGGGCGCGCTGTGTGGGGCGGCGTTTGGAATGGTGTTGACGGGCGTGCTTGCGTTCATTCTGCTGCCGATCATGTGCTTCCTGCGCTGGCGGGCGAAATCGCCACTTGCGCCATCGCGATTTTTTCGGGCATTGATCGATTGTATTCTTGCGACACTTGCCGGTGCTCTCGTCTACTCGATTACGAATCCGTTTGTTGTCCTTCATCTGCTGGGTGATCGCGAAGTGCTTTTTTCGAATCTTCAAAACACGCAGGCGATGTATCGGGAGTTGATCCAACCTGACACGCTGCTGGGCGCGGCGAAGTTGATCGCGATGGGGGCGACGCCGGCGCTGGCGGTGCTGGGGGCGGCGGCGATTTTGTTTGCGCCGCGAAAGCAGGACATCGCGCGGAAGCTGATGCTTGGCGTGGCGGTATTGGTTCTCGTGCAATTCGTCATGCTCTCGATGGATAAGCCGGGCGAGTATGCGCGGTTTGGGATTTTCCTGGATATCGCGCTGATGTTGCTGGGGTTTGGCGCGATTGGAAGCGTGGTCACTCATCCGAAGATTCGATGGGCGGTGCTGGGCGTTTTGTGCGCGATCACGATGGTGTGGACTGCGGGATATGTCTGGCATTTCACGAACGATTCGCTGGAGCGGACGTCTCGGATGATTATTGCGAAGCGATTGCAGGAGACGTTTGATCGGGGGGCGAGGGAGCTAGCGATTTATAATGATCCGGCGCCGTATTGTTTGCCGCCGGTGGATTTGTTTAAGTGGAAGATGGTGCTGGTGGATTCGGGCGGGGCGCCGACGCGGTCGACGGATGTGTTGATTCGGCCAATTGATTCGATTCCGAAGCAGGATACGCCGATGCTGGATTTTGAGGTTGTTTACTGGACGCGGCCGAGGTTGCTGGACACGCCGATCAGTTGGGCGGCGAAGCCGTTTCGGGTGTTGGTGCGGAAGGGGTATGTGGAGACGAATTGAGTGGATAGAGGTTTGGGATTTGCTAAACCGCAACCGCGGGGGGATACAGTTAGGGGATTGTCGCGCTGCATGAGGAGGGGTGGCGCGGTATCCTGCGGGGATGGGTACTGTACTGGACGGCGTGACGACGGCGGTGGTTTTGTTTTTGTTCGCTTGCCTGGTCATTCCGGGTTTTATTAAGAATCGGCCTCAATACTTTGCGGCGTTTGGGGCGGTGTTGGGGATTATCCTCGTCAATACCGTTGCGTTGATGATTGGCAGTGTGCGGTTTGATGTTTTTGCGGGCGTGATCGTTGGATTTCTGCAGCTTGTGGCGGTCATCATGCTGGTGATGTGCTGCGGCGGGATGACGATGAGCTCGCTGGCGGGGGAGATGGGGCATGCGTTTGAAGTCATGCGGCGAGGTGAGGATACGAAGGAAGTGATCATCCCGCTGAGCGGTGCGATGCCCAAGGTGAAAGATGACGCGCCCCGGGAGCGGATCGAAATTGTGGAACCGGTGGCGGAAACCAAAACAGAATCTACAGAATCTTCGGAGAGTTAATCATGGCAGAAGAACAACCCTCGTTACATATCGATACCGACTGGAAAAAACAGGCGCAGGAAGAAAAGCGCAAGCTGGCGGAACAGGAGAAGGCGAAAGCGGAGGAGGTGAAGCCGACGACGGCGGCACCGTCGCCTTTTGCGGGATCGACGGCTGAAGCCGCGCCGCGCGGGCGAAGCACCGGCGGGCGAACGGGTGCGCCCGGTGCACGCGAATTGCCGGCGGCCAGCTTTGCGGTGCTGGTGCAGTCGATCGTGACGCAGGTGCTTTTTTATCTGGGCGATCTCGCGCCGCGCGGGAGTGAGCCGCAGATGAATCTGGATATGGCCAAGCATCAGGTCGATCTGCTGGGCGTTCTGGAGGAGAAGACGAAGGGGAATTTGAGTGATGAGGAGAAGCATTTTCTGGACGCGGCGTTGTATGAGACGCGGATGCGGTATGTGAGCGTGTCGTCGCAGTTTGTGTCGTAGAAATTTTTTTGAGAATTTGCAAAGTATTTGACATTTCCGATTGGGGAGGATTATCCTGTCCCTTACGTTCGATTCATTTTTAGAGATTAGGGAGGTCAATGGGCTGGGATCGGAAGAAATCGAAGTTTTCTTTGATTGTCGTGGGGGTGACGGCAGCGGTTGTGTCGCTGTCTGTCTTTTCTTATCGCTATTTCCGCCCCGCGCCGCCTGAGGTAGTGAACATTGGCACGGTGCCACCCAAGCCCAAAGGACAGCATCATTCGCATATTCCTCAGGATATCCAATCCGTCGAAACTGCGCTGAAGAGTTCTGATCCCGCCGATCAAGTTGGCGCGATTGATACCCTGCACCAGATCGCGGAAAAGAATCCTAAGGAACTGGCGACGAATCTGCCTC
>DATAPK010000458.1:0-11250 GCA_036265245.1 Tepidisphaeraceae bacterium
GCAGGCCATCTCATAAAACGCCTCGGCCCGCTCCACATCGGTGCCGGGATAAATGAAATGCCGCCCAAGAACCTGCGGATGAACGAACACCTCAAATCCATAATCCTCGAGCAGCGCCACGCCAAGGTTCAACTCGGCCACCGGCACGATCGAAGAGGCGGCGAAGATGCCGATGCGATTGGCGATAGGCATGATTCTGAACCGAAAATAACGGCAGATAACCTCAATGTCGATTGAAGCCCTTTTCACTCACGATTAGATTTCGTGCAACAAAGTCGCGTGAAGTGCGTTCTGAACAGCATCCGCGGCTTATATGTGGCGGGAGTTCTGGGGAATAACATATGATTCGCGCATTCCAATATTTGCCTGCGATTGCGGTGGTGGCCTTGCTGGGTTGTAAACGATCTCCATCTGACAGCCAAAAGATCGTTTGCCTTCCCTGTATTCAACCTCGATCAACCGCCATCACGCAGGCATCGCAATCCCAAAATGGACCCACAACGCAATCCGAAACACCAATTCGTTACGATTCCTACGAAGCCGCGCTCATTACCGCGGTCTGTTCGGTTGCGGATGGCACGGATCCCATCGACGAGGGTGGCCTCGATCACTTGAAGGCAATTCTCGACAAACATCCCAATCTGGTGAACCGCCATCGAGTCCTCTCGCCGCAGCGCAAACCATTCGGCAATGAAGACTGGTCGCCGCTAAGTCTCGCCGCGGCCAGCGGCAATCAGCCTGCCGCTGCTTTGTTGCTGGAGAGAGGGGCGGATGTGAACTGCACCGATAGTCTCGGCTGGACGCCACTTCACCGCGCCGCCAGGATGGGCCATTTGTCCGTCGTTCAATTTCTCATTGAGCATGGCGCCAACATTCACGCAAAGACGCAGGCCCGGCCTCAAATGACTTCAAACGATTTCCCCAATGCGCCGCCGCCAACCCTTCATGCCGGCCCTCCGATCATTTTGCCGGCCATGCCTGCTCAAACGGCACTTGATCTCGCGCGTGAATGGAAGCACGCCGACGTAGTCGAATATCTCCAGTCGATCAGCAAATAAAGATTCAATTTTAACTCACGCCGCCTGCGGAGGCTGATAAACGCGGACGCAATTCCGATTGGCGGCCTTCGCATCATAAAGCGCCGTATCCGCCGCCGAGAGCATCGCCGACAGCGTCAGCAGGTTCATCCCTTTGCTGCGTTCAGCGACGCCGATGCTAAGGGTGGGGCGATTTTCGAGGTTGGTGATGGCATCAGAAAAATCCACCGCCGAAAACGCCTGACGAATTTTCTGCACCACTTGCTGCGCCATCGCGATCGGCGTCTGCGGCAGGGCGATCAAAAACTCGTCGCCGCCGTACCGGAACGCCATATCTGTTTTTCGCAACGTAATCCGCACACAGTCGGCGAACGATTTGAGCAAATAATCCCCAGCCGCGTGTCCGTGCGAATCGTTGATCGCCTTGAAATTATCCAGGTCGATCATCACCAGACTAAGCGAATGCCCATGTCGCTCCGCTAGCGCGACTTCGCGCTGCATCAACTGCTCCATCGATCGGCGGTTGTATAGCCCCGTCAGCGCATCCGTCATGCTTTGCTTTTCCGCTTCGGCCAACAGATGCAGCGACATCAGCGCCGCGCACGCGGTATTGCAATACGTCTGAGCGAGTTGCCGCCGCGATTCAGTCCATGACTCCGCCGGCGGCAGGAGCATATGAACCAGCACCTGCGTCCGCCGGCCGATGTTGAACGGGATGCAGAACGCCGGGTGAGTTGCATCCAGCGTCATGCACGAATCGATCGCGCACCGAACCGGCGCGCCGTCACTATTAAATTGCCGCGGCAGATTCTGTCTGAGGCAGGGACACAGGGCCGTATCCATTTCACTGACGGCCTTGTCCGGGCAAACCAAACTTGCCGGATAAGATGCTTTCACTTGAGTCGAAGGAGATTGCTCGGGATCGTTATCGATCAGAATGATGCCGGCCAGGTTAAGTTCAACGCGCAGAAAATGAGAGAGCGTCGCATAAATCTGATCCGGCCGGCCCACGCCCTGAATCGTCTGCGAAAACTCCAGCAGCCGATCCACCGTTCGCGTGCGTTCTGCGAGAATCTGCTGCGACGAGTCGTGTTTTTGGACGGAGTGATGTAACTCGTTTCGCAGTCTCCGAATCGGCTGAAGAAGACGCGAAGCCCCAAACGCCAGCAAGATCAAACTAACCGTGCCCGCTGAAATCAACGCAGCAATGACCCGGCCAATCAGTTGATCCGAACCAGTAGGAATAACAGCTGCAAGAATTGCGGCGGTGGTGAACAAAAGCGTCGCACCGCCCAACGCGATGATCTGCCAAACCAAAGACTTGCCTTCCAAACGCTGACTCACACGCGCTCACTTTAATGCTCTAAAGCATCGTCATAGCCCGTATAGATGGTATCGGCGGAAAATGTGGTGCAGCTTAATTGGGCAAGAAATGATGCTATCCGTTGCAAAAAGCCATCGCTGTGCTTAAGGTGCAGTCATTATGACTCCGCCGATGCCTACGAATCATGCATCCCAGCCAGTGGCCGATCAGGAATTGGCCATCCTGAGTGAAATAGGGGAGATTCTCTCCTCCACTTCCGAGCTTCGCGATGCCTTTGCCAAAATCATGCAAGTCATTTCTGACAAGCTGAATATGCACCGCGGCACATTGATTCTGCTGGATGAATCGACAGGCCGTTTGCGCACAGAAGCAGCATTGGGGCTCACCGCTGAAGACATCGACAGAAATCGCTATGCCCTCGGCGAAGGCGTGACCGGAAACGTCGTCGCCACCGGCCGCGCCAGAATTATCAGCGACGTCCGGGCCGACCCCGATTTTCTAAACCGCACCGGACGACTCGCTTCCATCCCCGTTGAGATTCAGATCAGCTTTTTGTGCATCCCGATCAAAATCAGCGGTCGCACGGCGGGGGCCTTGGCTGTCGATAAGCCCTACACAAACGACGAACAACTCGCCTACGACCACGCCTTCCTCAACATCGTCGGTTCTTATCTCGCCCAAGCCATTCAGATTCACCGCATGGTCATGCGCCAAAAGGAAGAACTGCTCGAAGAAAACGCACAGCTCCGCGCCCAGGTGCGCGATCGGTTTCGATTCGAAAACATCATCGGCGATTCGCCGGCGATGCACGAGGTCTTCGCGACGGTCGGCCAGGTGGCCAACAGCAGGGCAACCGTCCTGCTGCTCGGCGAAACCGGCACCGGCAAGGAAATGATCGCCAAGGCGATCCACTACAATTCGCCTCGCAAGGAAAAGCCCTTCGTTCGCGTAAACTGCGGCGCGCTCACCGGCACTCTGCTCGAATCCGAATTATTCGGCCACGTCAAAGGCAGCTTTACCGGCGCCATTCGCGATAAGATCGGCCGATTCGAAGCCGCCGACGCCGGCACGATCTTTCTCGACGAGATCGGCACCCTCGAACCCGTTTTGCAGGTCAAGCTGTTGCGCGTTCTCCAGGAGCGAGAATTCGAGCGCGTCGGCGATACGCAAACCGTCAAGGTCGATTGCCGCGTGATCGCTGCCACCAATGTCGATCTTCAGGATGCCGTCGCTAAGAACGAATTTCGCGAAGATCTCTTTTATCGCCTGAACGTCGTCAGCATTTATCTTCCGCCGCTGCGAAATCGCCGCGAGGATATCCCCCGGCTGATCGATTATTTCCTCGATAAATACAACCAGATCAACGATCGCCGCCTGCGTCGCATCAGCCGGGATATGCTCAACGTTCTGATGCGATACCCCTGGCCCGGCAACGTGCGCGAGCTCGAAAATGCGATCGAGCGATCGGTGGTGCTGAGCAACGACGAGGATTTCACAGAAGATTTGCTCCCCCTGAGCGTCCGCATGTTCGCTCAGCAACGCCGAACGAATCAATCCAGCGAATCCATCGAAGCCCTCACCGCCCGCCTCGCCGAGCAATCCATCGGCGAATACGAAATGCGCGAAGGCGAAATCTACCAGCTCGTCCTCGACCAGATTGAACATTCCCTGATCGAAAAAGCCCTCGCCCGCTGCGGCGGCGTCAAAACCAAAGCCGCCGATTTCCTCGGCATCAATCGCAATACGCTGAACAAGAAGGTGAAGGATTTGGGAATTGAAGCCGTCGAATAGCAGAAGCATCAAATTCAAAGCACCAAATAACAAACAAATCCAAATACAAAAATCCCAAATTCAAAACCGGCTTATTCCGCCGTCTTTGAATTTGGGATTTGTTTGTAATTTGGTGCTTGTTATTTGAAATTTCCGGCAAGTTTACTTGCCGGATTTGTACTTCGCATCCATCGCCGCGATCACGTCGCTGCTGATGTCCACCGCCGGCGTTGAGAACAGCACATTCCGCTGGTTGATCAGCAGGCGAAGCTGATCGACATTCACCTGGTCAATATTTTCCGGGATGTCCGGCTTCTGCTCGGCGATCACCAGGTCCAGCCCCTTCTGGGCGGCCACATCACCCACGGCGCTGGTGATCTTGTTGAAGATGTTCAACATCTGCTGCTTCTGGTCTCGCTGGATATTAGCGCCCTGCACGCGCTGCCAGACTTCGTAATCCACCGCGGCCTGCATCAGATCCTGGTTGGCCTTGGCATATTGCGGCGAGTCCGCCTTCAGCGCATCACGCGCGCTTTGCAGATCCTTCACCTTGGTCTTCTTGTCCAGATCCTGCGCCTGCAGCGTCTTCTGATCGTTCTCCATTTTGGTTTTCAGGTCCTTGGTCTCCTGAATCTCATTGAAAACGCGGGCCGCGTTGACAGTGGCGATCTTGATTTGCGCCATCGCGGGCAATGCCCAACTGCAAACAGCGACAATGGCAAACATCGGAGCGATGCGAACGAGCTTCATAACGTTCCTTTCTTATATCTTTTGCGACGAATCAGCTTTCTCAACATGCACGTCAAACAGGGGCGACGCATAACCAACATGCGCCGCTCTGAAAATCGTTACTGGCTGAATCCAAGTGAAAAGCTGATGAATTGTGTGTCATCCTGACCACTCTTGGAAACCGGTATAGCAAAATCGATGGCGATCGGAACCTGGCCCAGAACCGGCAAAACCAGCCGAATTCCCGCGCCAACACTGGCGCGAATTGTACCGATCTCAAAATCAGGCTCAACCGTCCCTACATCCGTAAACACCACCCCGCGAAGGGTATCACCCGCGATCGGATAGCTCACCTCAACTGATCCCGTGATGCTGAAATCGCCGCCAATCCGGTCGTCGTCAGGCCCCTGGCGCGGGCTGATCCCGCGATAAGCAAACCCGCGCACCGACCCGATGCCACCGCCATAAAAACGCTCGAAAAACGGCGCATCCCCCGTCAGATATCCCATATCCGCATGAACCGACAGAACCGTCCGGCGATCAAGCAAGTCTTCATTCAACAGTTTATATCCGTCGAAGCTCAGCGTGAAACGTGTGAAATCAAAGTCGCCGCCCAGCGCTCCCGCCTGCTCCACGCCCGCGGTGATCGTCGTCCCTTTGTAGGGCAGCACGCCTCGCGTCGTGGTGTCGCGGCGAACCTGCAGGCCGATGCTCGTCAGCGGGCTGGTCCCTTCCGCGTCCAAAATCTCCTGCGCGCGAACCGGGCGATCGTGAATGTTCGTGATATCCACTTCCTCCGCACGCAATGTCATCAGTGCAGACCAAACGTAGTTGAATCGCTTGCCCACGCTCACGCGCCCGCCATATCGCCGATCGTCATAGTCCTCGCGAATGCGATCGCGCAGATAAAGCTCCCCGGTGAAGCTGTAAGGCTGATCGAAAATATATGGCTCAGTGAAGCGAATGCTCGCGTTGGTCTGCTCGGTGCCCGGCTCGAACGAAAGCCGCAGCGTCTCGCCCGCGCCGATAAAGCCGGTGCCGTTGAAGATATCCTGAAAGCGGCTCGGGACGTCTTTGATGTCAAAGTTGCGCTGCTCGTAGGTGATGTTCCCACCGATGCCCCCGTTGCTGTTCACGCCCGCCCCAAGGTTGAACTGCGCTGTTTTCGAGTCCTTGTCGTCGGCTTCCACCAGCACATCGCGTGTATCCGGATCATTCCCCACCGGCGTGATCTTCACCTTCGTAAAATAAGGCGTACCGTGCAACCGTTCCTCGGCATCCTGCAACTCGCCCGAGTTATATAACTGCCCCGGCACCACGCGCAGCTCGCGAAGCACCACCTTGTCCTGCGTCTTCGAATTCTGCCGAACCAGAATCTGCCCAACGTGATACGACTTGCCTTCAGAAATATCGTAAACCAGATCGACCTTGCCCGCTTCCTGATGGAAGACTTTCTTCACCGGCCCGTCCGGGTCACGCGGATCGCCGATGTGCAGATATGTCGGATCGTTAGAATCCGGCTGATAGATAAATCCAAACGGACTATAAGCCCGCACCACCTCGCGAACATCGCGCTGCAATACATCGTTATCAAAAGCGTGGCCTTCCGTCAGCTTCAGGTTCGCGCGCAGCTGCGAATCGGAGACACTGCTGTTGCCATGGAAGATCAGTTGGTTGACGTAATATCGCTGCCCCTCCTCGATGACGAAATTAACCTGCAACTCCGTATTATCCGGCGACCAGATTAACTTTCGCCCAACCCGCACATCAAAAAAACCCTTGCCGGTATAAAACTTTCGCAGGCTCGACAGATCCTGGTCCATCAGGTCCGGGTCATAATTCCCGCGGCGGAAAATCCAGATCCACGATTTGGATTGAATCTGATCTTTCAGCCGATCGTCCGTGAACGATCGATTGCCAACGAATTTCACCTTGCGAATGCGAACGTTCGGCCCCTCAACAACTGTAAAAATCAGATCCCCTTCAGCCAGCCTCTGAGGATCGATCTCAACGTGTGCAAAAGGATAATTGCGATCCTTGTACAGCATTTCGATTCCCTGCTTGGCCAGGGAAACCCGGAATCGATCGTTGGCTTCGCCGACCTTAACGCTGGTTTCCACCACGGGCATCAATTCGCCGTCCGGAATGGCCGTGTTGCCGCGGAAGATGATGCTGTGGATCGTTTTATTTTCCGTGATGATGAACGCGACGATCACGCCGCCGGTGGGGGTGGGCTCGACCTTCGCTTCCACATTTGAAAACTTCTTCAGCCCGTAAATGCGCTGGTAATCTTCCTGAACCGTGGCCGGATCAAGCTTTTCCCCCTCGCGCGTGCGCACAAGATTCAGGATAACCGCGGTAGAGACAGTCTGATTGCCCAGGACGCGTACGCCTTCAACGGTTTTGCCCGCAAGGGATGAAATCGCGCTGCTGTTCGTTGGCGCGGTGGTGGGCGCCGGTTGCGCGAGCGTGGCCGATTGAATAATCAGCGCGATGACAATGCCGAGCACGACTGTCCGCCACGCCGTCGAAAGACAATCCTTGTTCACTCGCAGCCCGTTCGCCAAGAGGTCCTTTCCCTACCCCAGCGCCTCCCTCGGCGCCAGCGGTGGCGGAAAGTGTATCGGGGTGAGGATGGATGTCAAAAGGGGAGCAGAGTTTATCGCAGGTTATCGGAGGTGGTTCATGTGACTCCCTTCCAGGCATTAGCGCCTCTGCGACTCAGTTCGTCGCTTGGAACAGTGCCCGGTTGCGCTTGACCCAGCGTCAACGATACTCTCTCAGCAAGTGCATACACGAAGATTTTGATTGGGGCTGTCACTAGAGCTCAAATTACTCCAAGACACTGTTTGCCTTCATCGCTTCATCAAGTAGCGTTGGCTTTCCCCGTTTCACCCCAGAAACCGTGAGATGAAGCTTGGCTCTTGTAGCCCCGACATAGAAGCTTGCCCTGTCTTTTGTGTCGGTTTCCAGCTCGTCGATACCTAGCAGGAATACCACCGGCGCATCATATGCTTTCGGAGCGAAATTATCTCAATCCTTTTATCTCGCCCCCTCACGCCACTACCCTCATGCTGACCCCATTGGACCAAGGACCAACCTCACCTTTGCGGTTCATCCACTTCGCAAACACCGTCGCGACCTTCCCCGCGTCGGGGGCAGCGAACGCCAGGGCGAATGGCTGCTTCGTCACCACCGCGCGAAAGGGCGCGCTCGATGGGTCGGCAAGCGCATGATCGGCGACCGCGACGAAGACCTGAAGGCCCAGCACGCCTGACGGCATCGCACGTTTGTCGGGCGTATTCGTATCCGCAAACCGAGCCGTAATCTCCCCCGGCGTGGCGGCGATCAGGGTCAATAGCGGCGACGTCGTCGGCGCGGCCACCGGGCTGCGGG
Source organism: Tepidisphaeraceae bacterium (assembly GCA_036265245.1). GTDB lineage: Bacteria > Planctomycetota > Phycisphaerae > Tepidisphaerales > Tepidisphaeraceae > DATAPK01. The sequence goes on from DATAPK010000458.1 coordinate 8,257, forward strand.
TATTGTTCGGCAGGTTCAACCCCAATGCCGATTTATCGCCGTTGCTCACCCCTGCGTTGCCGCGAATCTGCTGGGCATATTGCCGCATCACCATCAGCATCGCCACCCGCGCCGCATCCTTGGCGGCCACGCTTGGCTCGGTTCGCGTTGCCGGATCGCTCGCGATGTTCAACGCTGCAATGTACGCGTTGCCGACGTCGGTGATGGTCGTCGCATCGGCGGGTTGCAGGCCATAGCGATACGGTGCGGCACTGATCAGCGTGCTGAAGTTCAACGCCCAGGCAGATAAATCCTGATCTCTGGATGGAATATACGATGCGGTCATAAGGAACCCCTTTCAAAAAGAATGGATATTGGCCGTTACTCATTCGGCTGTGTGCGAGGCAAAGTGGAACGCGTGCCCGTTGAACCGGCGCGATTCCGATTTTGTAACGAGTGTTGCCCTCTTAAACAGGACCGGGTGCGCCTGAACGGGGCGCCAGCACGCGTTAAAGGGAAACGCCCGCAACTTGAACCGCAACGGTTCCCCTTTGAAGGGAAATCTCGCCCTTTCACTGCGCAATCGCGGCAAACGAGGATTTGAGCCGTCGCCGTCTCTTGGAATCTCTCGACATCGAAAAAGTTGTCGGGTCGATTGGCCATCGCGTGCTCCGTGAAGATTGCTCTCTCCGGAAGTCACGGTGGCGTTGCGCGAAAAGTGTCCGTGGCGCGCAACATTTGGCGTGCGAATTCCGTTTTCACCCGGCCAGGCCGGGCGAAACAATTTTGCGAATGAGGGATTTTGGAGGTTTGGCGCGCTGCGCGCACGTAACACGAGTTAACAGCGATATTGGGCCGACGCGTGGCGATTACGCGATATACGCCTTCTTCTTCCGCCCGCTCAGATAGCTCTCCATGATGCAATTCGCGAGTTCGCCACTGGAGGTGTAAAACGCCACGCCTTTGGTCAGTTTCGTAAGCTGATCCACAAAACCCACCCAATCCATGCCCCAGTAATCCTCGATCAACGCAAACGTGCTCAACCGGCAACCCTCTTTCGTCGCCAGCACCGCTTCCTTCAACGTCGCCACCGTGCTCCGCTGATCCGGCGGATAAAGCAGATAGCAAAAATCCCCTTCAACATGCGCCGTCGGCTGCCCATCCGTCACAATAAAAATCTGTTTGTTCTCGCTCGTGCGATTTCGCAGAATTCGCCTCGCAAGCTGCAACCCCATGTGCAGGTTCGTGAAATGCTGCGGCGCCTTGTCCAATTGATCCAGCGGCACGCGCAACCTCACCTGATAATCATAAATCGTCACCGGCTTGGGCATCGCCAGCGGCAGGGCGATCTCCGGAATCTTCGTCGCGCCGGAATAAAACCCCACAAAGTCGATCGAATCCTGCGGAAACCGCTGCCGCACCAACGCCAGCATCGCCATCGCCACCTTTTTCGCCGACAAAAATCGCCCATACCGCATCATCGAGCCCGACATATCCAGCAGCACCACTGTCGAGCAGCTGGTCACGCCTTCGTGTAAATGCAGCTCAAAATCGGATTCACTGAATTGGATAAGAGGGTTCAGGGTTCGGGATTCAGGGTTCAGGACAGAACTCTTCTCTGAACCCTGAACCCTGACCCCCGAACCCTTCCTCGCCATCGCATTGTGCAACGTCTGATGCAAATCAAGCTCGCTGACCGGATCGCCATACTGATAAGGCTTGGTCCCTTCGATTCTCTCCCCACCCAACCCCGGCGTAATTTTCTCGTGGCCTTCTCGCTGTCCCTCGCGCAGATTCGCAAACACTTCCATCAACGCCTTCCGCTGCATCCGTCCCACCGCGCGAGGCGTCAACTTCAACTTCCCCTTGCCATCCTTGTCCAGCATCCCATCCTTGAGCAGTTGCTCCAGCAGATCGGATTGCTGCTCGTTTTCCGGATTGTTCATCATCTGCTGGATGGCTTTAAGCGCATTTTCGCCATGCTGCATGATGAAGTTCATCATCTGGTCAAAGTTGAAGAGCTTGTCAGGCGTGGGAAATGGCTCGCCGTCGTATTCGCCGTAGAAGTACTTCATACGACGAGATTGTAGCCCCGCCCGGGGCGTAACGCACAGCTTCTTACCAAACATTTCTTCGCGGCATGACCGACGAGCTGATCGTCACCGTCTGATTCCCCGTCGATTCACTATACTTGCTCGTGCTGGCGTTAGTGTGCACGCTGATCAGAATTGTCGCCCGCATCAGCAAGTCGTATGTCATGCTGCCGGTTTTGATCGAATTGGCGCTCTGCATCGGCTGCATCGTCACCTGAAAACTCGTCACGCCATTCAACAGAACATGCGTCGCCGTCCCCTGAATCACCCGAAGCTGCTCTGAAGCCGCATCATACATATAGGTGATCTGGCTATTGTTGTTGTCATACATCGAGATGCCGGTGTCGGTGACCGTTTGGCCCGTGGCAAAACTCGTGATCTTCGCCGACGTGTAAGGCTGATGCGTCGAAGTCGTCCGAATCTCGGTGAGCATCCGATACAACGCCAATCGAGCGCGCTGCGTCAACATCGATTGCTCTTCATTCACCTGATACGACTTAAACGAAGCATCAATCGCCACCGCCACCGCCGTCAACAGCATCGCGCTGATGAGCAGCGAGATCAGCAACTCCGCCAGACTCAGTCCCCGACGAACACGCTTCCTCGCGTTTAGCCCCCGCGCCCACGCGGGGTCCCGGTGCGATCCCGCCTCAGCCCCCGCATCGCCGCAGGCGCTAACCGAGGTACGATCGACTGCAAAATTGGATTCCAATCCTCTCATCATTGTTCCGTGTAAGTGCTCGGCTGAGCCGTAATATCCACCGCGATATTAATCCCGTCCGGCAGCGTGCGCGTCGGGTTATATCGAATGTTCAGCCGCCCATATCCCCCTTCAGGCATCGCCGTCGGATTCGTATCGCTGTCGCTCGGCCCAAAATAGCCCAGCGTCGTGTTGCCGGCGCCGTCGCCGGTCACAATGATC
>DATAPK010000459.1:0-2588 GCA_036265245.1 Tepidisphaeraceae bacterium
CAGGGCCCACCAGACGCCGCAGATTTATTACACCGAAGTCGCCGAAAGCTTCATGACGTATCTGAAGGTTGCGCTGATCTGCGCCGGTGCGATCGCCAGCCCGTGGATGGTTTATCAGCTCTGGCAGTTCGTCGCCGCAGGGCTTTATCCCCGCGAGCGCAAGTACATCACCAAGTATTTGCCTCTCAGCATCGTCCTGCTGATGACGGGAATGCTTTTTCTGTATTTCATCGTGCTGCCACTGATGATGACTTTTTTTCTGGAGTTCAACTTCGGTCCCGGCGATCTGGTCGGGCCGGCGCAGATCGACAAGGTGGCCAGCACTCAACCGGCTCTCACCATTCCGCTATTTCAGGGTGATCCTGCATCGCCGGCGGATCGGCAAATCTGGTTCGACGCGACGCAGCATCGACTTAAGTTATTCCTCGACGGCGAAACCCGCGTCATTCAATTTGGAACCGCCGGCGTTGCCACGCCGTTGATCACGCTGGCGACCTATATCGACATGGTCGTGGCGATGCTGCTGAGCTTTGGCGTGGCGTTTCAGATGCCGCTGGTCGTGCTTGCGCTGGTGAGGATCGGCATCGTGGATGTGCCGCAGCTCAAGAAGATGCGCAAGCTCGTCTACTTCAGCATGTCGATCGTTGCTGCGTTTATCGTGCCGGACGTGGTGACGGGAATGGTCGCGCTGCTGATTCCGCTGATCATCCTTTTCGAAATGGGATTGTGGCTGGCGAGGGAAAAACCGGAGAAGGCCGAGGCATAATATTGCTCACTGGCGAACGAACGCGTGGTGGCTATGCTCCGACATAGCATGGGCGTCTGGCCCGTATCCGTTTAACTTCAACGCGAGGCACCGGCGATAGGCCAGTGCTACCAAATCATGATTCATCCGTGGCACGACGTCACTCCAGGAGAGCAGATTCCCCAGGAGTTCAATTGCATCGTGGAAATCCCCTTCGGCTCAAGCGTGAAATACGAGCTGGATAAAGACAGCGGCTTGATCAAGCTCGATCGCGTGCTTTATTCCGCTGTCTACTATCCGGCAAATTACGGCTTTATTCCGCAGACGATGGCCGAGGATGATGATCCGCTGGACGTGCTGGTACTCTGCCAGGAAACCGTTGTGCCGCTGACGTTGATCCACGCCCGGGCAATCGGCCTGATGACCATGATCGACGCGGGGAAAAAGGATCACAAGATCGTCGCGGTCGCAACGGAGGATCCGGAATTCAACAGCTATGCCGAAGCTGCTGAAATGCCCGCGCACCGCCTGGCCATGCTGCGACGATTTTTTCAGGACTACAAGCAACTTGAAGGAAAGGCGGTCGAGGTCGATCAGATCCAGCCGGCGGCGAAAGCGTATCCCATCATCGAAGACGCGCTGGCGAGGTATTCAGCACAGCGGCGTCGAGGATTCAAATGAGTTGATGGTGGATAGTTGTTAGTGGATAGTTGTTAGTGGATTGTGGATAGCGAATTAGCACTAACCACTAACCATTACCTGTTACTTGATCTCAAACAGCGCCTTCGGTTTGGATGTCGGTGCAGTCGATTTCTGTGCAGTCGATTTTGGCGCAGTCGACGGTTTGGAACCCAGTTTCGCAGCGAATCGCGCCAGAGGCGATTTTGCAGGCGCTGGCGGCGGCCCGGGCGAAGTGTTCTTGGTGATCTCGATCAACTGCCAGCTCTGAGGCGTCGCGCGGCCGCCCATGAACAGCGCCGCGGGGCCCAACGCGGTGAATGCTTTTCGCGCTTCATCCGACATGGTCACCGGCTCGTTCCAATGTGCGATCATATCGAGCTTGTAATCTTTGGGCGAAAATCGGTTGCGGAACCCCATCATGAACAACGTTGGAAGCGCCGCGTACACGTGCCGTTGATCGGCCAGGGCCTGATTGATGATCTTGCTGCCCTCGCGCCACAAATCTGCGTCGGATTTGCCTTCATAGACTTTTTTCATCTCGTCGATGCGGGCTTTTTGAAGGGGATTGGGCGCATCAGGATCGATATTCCGCCACATCCGCGCCCCGCCGCGCTGGGTGAATGCATCGGCGCTATAGCACTCGAAGTTCGTCGCGTATTGCATGAAATTGAGAAAGCCGCGGGCTTCGCCGAAAAGCAAAGGCGATCGCTTCGAATCGGATTCAAACGCGCCGACGGTGCTGTGCATGACGCGATCGCCAGTGTCGGCAAGGTTCGCCTGGATCGTGAAATCGCGCTCCATCGCGCCTCGGGCACTGTAGGCGTCCAGCCCGCAGGCAATGGCAACAACAATCCCCACGGCGATCGGTGCGGCAATCGCTCCATGGCGGACACCGCGGCGCGAAAGGTCATCCAGCAACCACGCCATGCAAAAAACCATTGGCGGGAAAAGCGTCAGGAAGAACCGCAGATAGCCCACGCCGTTCGTGTTCATCCCCCAGTAATACGCAGTGTAGAGCAATAATCCCGGGACAAACCATAACGTCATCACCAGCGCAACCCGCGCCGATTTACGATACAGCAGAATCATCCCCGCGATCCCCAGCGGCAGCACGAAGAACAGGCCGGTGTTGTAAACCTGGCCGGTCATGAAATCCCATTTG
>DATAPK010000460.1:0-9953 GCA_036265245.1 Tepidisphaeraceae bacterium
GCCGAGCGTTTCGTCGGCGCGTTGCGACGCATGGGGATCGAATCCAGCAAGATCAAGATTGTGGTGAATCGTTTCGTGAAAAAGGGATGGGACATTGAGCCCGACGAAGTGGAGCGGGCGCTTGGGTTGAAGATCGCATGGACGGTTCCGAACGATTTCAAGAATGCGATCGCGGCGATCAATTATGGCGAGCCGGTGGTGGTCCGGGCGCCGCGCAGCGAGATGAGCGTCGCTCTGACCGGCCTGGCCGAAATGCTGGGCAACCAGGGCGCTGTCAAGCCCGTCGCCGCGTAGCGTCGTCTGATGTACAGCCGCCGAGCTTGCTCGGTGTTCTCTGAAGCCTTTTGAGGTGCGCAATGGGTTTGTTTTCAAACAACAGTAAATCGCCTTTGGACGGAATGTCCGATGAGGCAAAGAAGCTTGCGGAAAAGATGAATGGCGGCGCTGCTGCGGGCGCGGCCACCTTGCCACCCCCAAAACCCGGCGCACCAGCCGCCGCGCCCGGCAAGCCCGCGGTGGCTGTATCGACGATGACCCCGCCCCCGCGCAACGTGGGCCTGGTCAATCCGCCGCCCCAGACCGAACGCCAGATCTATTTCCAGCAGATGAAGGTTCGCATCCACCAGCAGCTTGTTGAGCGGCTGGATGTGCAGAATCTCCGCACCTTGCCGCCCGATACGGTTCGCAGCGAAGTGCGCATTCTCATCCGCGAACTCTGCCAAAACGAAAAAGGCCTTCTCAACTCTTCCGAGCAGGACAAGCTCATGGACGAGGTGATGGACGAGACCTTCGGCCTCGGCCCGCTCGAACAGTTGCTCAAAGACTCGGCAATTTCAGATATTCTGGTCAATCGTTTCGACCGCATCTACGTCGAAAAGAGGGGCCGCCTTGAACTGAGCGATATTCGCTTCCGCGACAATCAGCATTTGCGTCAGATCATCGACCGCATCGTCGGCCTGGTCGGACGCCGCATCGACGAAACCAGCCCGATGGTCGATGCCCGTCTTGCAGACGGCAGCCGCGTCAATGCGATCATCCCGCCACTGGCCCTCGATGGCCCGGCAATGTCGATTCGTCGATTTGGATCCAAGCCTCTTCAGTTGGAAGACCTCATCCGCCACGGTGCATTCCCGGCGGCGGTGATGGATTTCCTCTCTGCCGCAGTACAAGCCCGCTGCAACGTGCTTATCAGCGGTGGAACCGGCTCGGGTAAAACGACACTTTTGAACTGCTTGTCGCGCTACATCAACAGCGACGAGCGCGTTATCACCATCGAAGACGCCGCCGAATTGCAGCTTCAGCAGCCGCACGTCGTGCGACTGGAAACTCGCCCGATGAACATCGAAGGCAAGGGCGAAGTCACTCAGCGTGATCTCGTGAAGAACTGCTTGCGTATGCGTCCCGATCGAATTGTGATCGGCGAGTGCCGCGGCGCTGAAGCGATGGACATGCTCCAGGCCATGAACACTGGTCACGAAGGTTCGATGACCACCGTTCACGCGAACAACACGCGTGACGCGCTGGGCCGTCTTGAAGTCATGATCGCCATGGCCGGCTATGACATTCCGATGCGCGCCCTCCGCACGCAGGTTGCCAGCGCGATCCAGTTGATCGTGCAGGCGTCGCGCCTGCCGGGCGGCAAGCGAAAGGTGACTCGCGTCAGCGAAATCAGCGGCATGGAAGGTGAGCAGATCACCATGCACGATATTTTCAGCTTCGAGCAGCAAGGCATGGACGAGGGCGGCCACGCCGTCGGCCAGTTCGTCTGCCACGGAATCCGCCCGCGATGCTCGGAACGCATCGAACAGCGCGGCATCAAGCTGCCGATGGATTTGTTTGCCCGGCGCGTCATGGAAGCCGCCGCTTAAACCCGGCTGCGACGCCTGAATCGCCCTTTTTGAGTGCCGGCGAGGCAGGTATCCCGGCCACAGATAAAGTCAGTGCCCGTTTTTGCCGAGAGGATCGTTATGGACGGAATGTTCCTTCCCATCCTGATAGCCGCCGTTGTGGTCCTGATCTTCGTTACGATCTGGCAGGTGGCCCGTGTCTTGACCGATCCGGATCGCCGAAAGCTCAAAGAACGTCTCAGCACCGAGGGCCCGCGCTCCAAGTCGGATAGCAATGCCCCGCTTTCGATCACGATGAATCAGGAAGCGACCGGCTTGTCCGGTCAGTTGGCCAAGCTCGGTCCGCTTCAGGGAATCTATCGCCAGATCCTCCAGGCCTGGCCGGATCTCTCGCTGGCATCGTTTTTAAGCATCTGCATCGGCTTGGCGGTTGTCTTCTTCTTTATCGCATTCGCAATGGTCGGTGCACCGATCGTCGCATTGGTTGCCGCGGCAATCGGCGGATATATCCCGTTCATTCTGCTCAGCCGCAAGCGTTCCAATCGCCAGCGCAAGCTCGCGGATCAATTGCCCGATGCGCTCGATTTTCTTGCCCGCATCCTCAAGGCCGGTCACTCGCTCAGCACCGGCTTGCAGATGATGTCGACCGAGCTGCCCAAGCCGCTCGGCGCTGAATTCGGCCGAGCCTATGACCAGCACAGCCTGGGCATGGCCATGGAAGATGCACTGAAGGACATGGCCGTCCGCATCGAATCGACCGACTTTGCCTTCTTCGTCACCGCGACGCTGATTCAGCGTCAAACCGGCGGCGATTTGTCTGAAGTTCTCAACAACATCAGCGGAATGATCCGCCAGCGCATTCGTTTGGCGCAAAGCGTGAAATCGAAGACCGCCGAAGGCCGCTTCACCGGCTATATCCTCTCGGCCTTCCCCGCCGTGATGTTCGTGATCGCCTCGATTCTGAACCCCGACTACACGTCGGTGCTCTGGAAAACAACCACCGGCATGGTGCTGCTCACCTTCGCGTTCGGCTTCATGCTGACAGGTTTGTTTTGTATCAAGAAAATTACGACGGTACGTGTGTAAAAGGAGTTGCTAGTTGTTAGTTGCTGGTTGCTAGTTAGGAAAAACTTTCTCACTAGCAACCAGCAACTAACAACTAGCAACTAACAAACTATGGACCCGACACTCATTCTCAGCCTCTGCATCGCCGGCGCGGTCGCGGGCATTGTGTTTTTTGTCATCCGGCTTTTCGCCGGCGACAAGGACACCAAGCTCATCAATCGTTTGGCGCAAAAGCCGTCGATCGACAGCAAGGCCGAGGCGATCGCCAAGGACAACGCAAAGAGAGGCCTCTCGCCTCTGCTTCAGCGCATCGGGCAGGCGGCTTCCGAGCCGTTCATGCCCAAGACGCGCGACAAGCAGTCCGAGATTCGCAAAAAGCTCGGCCAGGCCGGCATCTACGCTCCCAGCGCTATCAAGGCGATGACTGGCGCCAAGGTGATCCTGATGGGCGCGGGTCTTGGCATTGGATATTTGCTCGGGCAAATGACCGACCAGCTTGGCCTGGGCATTTCGCTGGGCGGATTGCTCGGCTATCTGCTGCCGGTCTTCTGGCTGAAGATCAAAATCAAAGGCAATCAGCGCGCCCTCACCTACGGCCTGCCCGATGCTCTCGACCTGATGGTGGTCTGCGTCGAATCCGGCCTGACCGTCGACGCCGCCATGCAGCGCGTCGGCAGCGAGCTGGGCCTGGCGCACCCGGCGCTCAGCCGCGAGCTGGCCATCGCGCACATGGAAACCCGCGTCGGCCTGTCGCGCTCAGAGGCGATGAAAAACCTTGGCCAGCGAACCGGTGTCTCAGGGCTTGTTCAGCTTGCCTCGATGTTGATCCAGGCGGATCGATTTGGAACGAGCATCGCCCAGGCGCTGCGCGTGCAGGCCGACACGCTTCGTGGCCAGCGGCAGGCTGCCGCCGAAGAAATGGCCGCCAAAGCCTCTGTTAAAATGAGCTTCCCCCTGGTGCTGTTTATTTTCCCGGCAACGTTCATCGTGCTCGCCGGGCCCACTGTGATTGGGCTGCTGAATAGCCCGCTGTTCAAGTAAAAGTTAAAAGGATTTTCTTCAAGCGAAAGCGAGACGACCATGAAAACTAACATGCGAAAAGCAGTCCTCATTGCCGGCAGCTCGATGCTCATCGCGCTCTATAGCATTGGTTGCGAATACAACCATCAGCAGCTTCAGCCGATGAACGATTTCTTCCCCGCCTCCGGCGAAGTGCGCGACGTGCAGCGCGCCGAGCGCGTGCAGGAAGCTTCGGGCGCCCGCTTTGACGCGACGCTTTCGCCGGCGCATTTCGATAAGGGCGAGCTCAACTCCCTGGGCCGCGAGAAGCTTTCGCTCATGCTCGATGACGATGATGCGAACAATCCCATCACGATCTATCTCAACGTGGCGGCTGACGATGAATTCAAGGCCGCGCGGCAGGATTCGATCGTCGCTTACCTGAAAGAGCAGGGCCTGGAAGAGACTCAGATCGCCTTCAAGGAAGGCCCGAACCCCGCGACCTATTCGCCGGCGGCTGGCGGCCTGCTGCGTCTGGCCAAGACCGAAACCGGCATCGCGGGCGGCACGTCGTCATACGGCGGCTCGAGCAGCGATACATCCGGCGCCGGCTCGTCCGACAGCACGGCCAGTTCGCCTGCTAAATAACACGATCTTTTCGATGTCTTCCGGAGAGGAGACAGCCTGATCGCTGCTTTGTTTTGAACATTAACCCGCTTGAGATGGATGATCTGTCTCAAGCGGGTTTTTGCGCATACCTTGTTTCCGATGCCGCTTCATTTGAGAATATAAATTTTCATCATTCAAGCGGCTGGAGACAATCGATGCGGAATTCATCACTCTTGCAATTGTGGCTGGCAATCGCTTGCACAACGTTGGCGGTAGCCATATCCGCCCGCGCTCAGACTCAGCCGAATCTGATTGCCGCCGGCGGCAATGCGAAGAACTTCGACATGGCTCCGGAAACCCGGTTGGATGTGGTGGAAGCGGCGGTTGCAGCCATCCCCGACAAGCTGCCGCCAGGCCCCGTTCAGCCCGATTGGGATTCAATTAAAGCTCACTATCAGGCCCCGGCTTGGTTCTCGGAAGCCAAGTTCGGGCTGTTCATGCACTGGGGGCTTTATTCCGTGCCCGCATATCACAATGAGTGGTATGAAAAACACATGTACGCATCTCTGAGCCAGTGGCACCGCGAGCATTTTGGTCCGCAGGATGTGTTCGGCTACAAGGATTTCATCCCCAAGTTCACCCAGGAAAAATTTGATCCTGACGCCTGGGCGGAACTCTTCAAAAAATCCGGGGCCAAATATGTCATCCCAACCGCTCAGCATCACGATAATTTTGCGATGTGGGATAGCGCGGTGACGCCTTTCAATGCAAAGCAGATGGGGCCTAAGCGGGATTTGATTGGCGATCTGGCCAAGGCGGTTCGCGCGCGGGGACTGAAGTTTGGCGTGTCGAATCACGGAATTGAGAATTTTCAGTTCATCAACCCCACGCCCGAACTTGCAGCCGATCTGAAGACCAGGCATGCCGATCTTTACGATCCGAAATGGGCTGACTTTTATCACGTCGCCGATCGCAGTGATGACGCCTGCAAAAAATTTCTCGTCAACTGGGCCCAGCGAAACGTGGAACTCATCGACAAGTATCAACCTGACATCCTCTGGTTCGATAACGGCGTGGATATTCGCTATCTCGATCCGCTTAAACTCTGGGTGGCCGCTTATTATTACGATCGCGCCGCGCAGTGGGGGAAGGACGTGTCGATCAGCACAAAAAAGGCGGCCTTCTCGCCCAGCGACGACAACACGCAAACCATCGGTTCCATTCTGGATTTTGAAAAAATCGGCCCCCGCTCACCCACGGGTATTCGCAAAGGCTGCTGGCAGGTGGATGAGCCGATCGGCAGCACCTGGGGATACACCAGCGATATGCGCATCTCGGCCCCAGGCGTGTTGATTGAAAAGCTTGTCGATACCGTCAGCAAAAACGGCAACCTGTTGCTCAATCTCTCGCCAAAATCCGATGGAACGATTCCGCGAGAACAGCAGGAAACGCTCTTGGAAATCGGCAAATGGCTCGATATCAACGGCGAAGCAATCTATGGCACGCATAGCTGGATCAAATTCGGAGAAAGCGCCGGACGAAACGGCGGGGAACTCAATCTTCGATTCACCGCCAAGCCTGATGCGCTTTACGCGATCCTCATCGGTAACTGGCCGAAAGAGCAGGTAGAGATCACATCTCTCGGCAGCGATCAAAATATGGATGGGAAAATCACGTCGGTCACGATGCTTGGTCACGATGGCTTGCTTGACTTCACGCAGGATGCAGGGGGATTAAAAATAAAACTGCCCAACACCGCGCCGTGCCAATATGCCTACATCCTTAAAATCACCGGACTGAAGATGAACCCGCCTACAACCACCGAATCCGGCAATCCGCAGTGATTTTTTATACAGGCCTGCGCCCGCCGGCATTATTCAATCGTGAGCGTGAAGCCGGATATATGGAGATAAGATTTCTTGCATGGGTCGGATGCCCTTGTCGCATGTCGTCACGATTTCTTTGAGGCGAAATCCTTCATGTAGCTTGCCAGTGCCTGGCATCCCTCGACCGGCATCGCGTTGTAGATGCTGGCCCGAATCCCGCCCACCGTGCGATATCCCTTCATCCCAACCATCCCGTTTTTGCTGGCGGTCTTAATGAATTCGTCCGTCAATTCTTCGCTGGGCAGGCGATAGGTCAGGTTCATGTGTGAACGCTGCTCTTTGACGCTGACGGTGCCTTTGTAAAAGCCGTTGCTGTTGTCGATGGCGTCATAAATCATCTTCGCCTTCTCGGCATTCCGCTTCTCCATCGCCGCCAGCCCGCCCTGGGCTTCCAGCCAGCGGAACACTTCCAGCAGGATATAAATGCCGAACGTCGGCGGCGTGTTGACCATGCTCTTGGCCTCGGCGAGATCTTTAAAGCTCCACAGCTTGCTCGGCGTTTTCTTCTGCTTGGCGTAGATATCCTTTCGCACGATCGCCAGCACCAATCCAGACGGGCCAAGGTTCTTCTGCGCTCCGCCGTAGACGATGGCGCAATCCTTGGCCGGATGCGGGCGAGACATGAATTCGCTGCTGGCATCGACGATGAGATTCGGATGCTTCGGCCAGACAGGGAGGCGATGGCCATGCACGGTTTCATTCGTGCAGACATGAAAATAATCCGCATCGGCTGACATCTTCCATTCGCTTTGCGGTGCGGTGTGATCGAAATTGCTCGCCTCGCTGGTGGCGACGACGTTGAGCTTCCCCATCTCCTTGCCAAACGAAACCGCCTTCTTGCTCCACTCGCCGCCGACAAGATAGTCGGCGTTGGTATGCAGCAAATTCATCGGAATGATTGTGAAAAGCTGCGTCGCCCCGCCTTGCATGAACAGGACATCGTGCGTGTCACCCAGGCCGAGCAATTGCTTGCAGCGAACGATCGCTTCATCGACAACCGCGTCGAATTCCTTGCCGCGATGCGACACTTCGGCGATGCCGAACCCCTTGCCCTGATAATCGACCAGGGCCTGTGCGGATTTCTCAAGAACTTCGGTCGGCAACATGGCCGGCCCGGCGCTGAAATTAAATATTCTATGTGACATTAAAACATCCTATGCTTCATTCCATTGCTTCTTAACGAACTCTAAAACCTGTTTGCCGCTTTTGGCAATATCAAAGTTGAGTGCTTCAACACTCACCAATCCTTCGTATTTCCCCTGTTTCAAAACCTTAAATAGCGGCCGATAGTCTGATTTTCCACTCAGGCCCGGGGCAACACGTTCGTCTTTATCCGCCAGGTGAACGTGCTTGATCGACGAGATATTTTCCGCGACGTTCGCCACCGGCTCATTCTCCAGCCACAGGTGATATGAATCGACCAGGCACTTAAAGTTGGGATGATTCACTGCCCGCACGTATTCCATCGCCTCGGCGACGGAGTTGATGACGTTGCACTCGCCGCGATTGAGCGGCTCGGCGACCACGGTCACCTTGTTCTTGGCGGCGATGGGGACGAACATCTTCGCAAAATCGATAATTTGTTGCTTGGCTTGGTCGCGATCGAATCCATCGGGGATATTTCGCGCTCCGCCGCTGCCGAAAACGAGCATTCTGGTTTCGGTGGTGGCGGCGCGTTCCAGAACGTGGGTCATGTATTCTTTCAGGCGATTCAAATCCACCGCAGGGCCGGTGATTTTCAGCGAACCGGGCACGAGCATGTTGGCTGACGGGATCGGCAGCGCGCTGGTGACCGCCCGCGCCTGGCCCTCCCAGCTATGGTGCAGGCCTTGAAATAATCCCTGAACGCTTTCCTCCACGAATTCCCACCCAGCCGCTTTCACGGCGGCGGCGTTTTCAAGCGGAGTGCAGATGCCGAATCGCATGAACGTCCTTTCAACAAGGGGAGAGATAATAGGGGAATGAAAAGAAAGCACCAAATCTCAAGCACCAAAACCCAAACAAATTCCAAATTCAAAAAACTCAAATCCAAAACGGTGATGGGACGGCATCTTTCTTTGTTTGTAATTTGGTGCTTTGAATTTGGTGCTTCCCGCGACCTCAGTCGCGTGGCGCAATCCCATCCGCCGTCACCAGCATCAGCTTGTCCGTCACCTGATGCGGCATTGACTGATAATCCCGCTTGATCTGCTCACGCAATCTGGCGATGGTTTCATCGTCGTTGCGGAAGCAAAGCAGAATATCGCGGTTGGGAATGCCGGCGACAAACGGGCTGCCCAGATGCTCGCGCAGGCGATCGTGCAGCGTCGGCAGCAGCAGACGGCTGGCGTCGAAACCGTCCATCGTCTGGAAAAGAATCAGGTTGATCTTGCCGTCTTCATCCTGCGCCGCGTGGGCGCTGATGGCTTCGCTGCGCGAAACCAGATTTTCGATGGCCGTCTCGTGCAGCTCTTCGATGTTGACCTTCCAGCGCGCGAATGTCGAACGCAACACATAATTAATCGTGCGATCATTATCGACGGCATAGGCGATCTGCAATCCTTCGATCAAGGGCTGCGTGTAAACGCCCGACGCCCCGGGCTCATCGGGCAACTGGGCCAGCACCATCGGCAAAATGCGCTCTTTCAATTCTTCAAATGACGCATCGGCATCGGGCGAGCCTTCGGACGCGCGGATCAATTCCACCGCCCACCGCTCCACCTGGTGTTGCATTTCCTCCGGGCGAAGCAGCACGCCGCGATAGAGATTTTCCAGCGCGGCGATGTGGCCATTGAGCTTGATTGAAAAGGATTGATCGGCTCGAGCGAGTTTGACCAGCGGGAATCGCGCCTTGACGATCGTGATCACCTGCTCCACAAATTGCTCGCGGGTCAACTCCGGCATTGATAAAGAATAATAGCCCGCAAAATGATGAATAGCTATGAAAAGGCGCCGGGGTTCCCCGCCCCTGAAGGGCTGGGCTTTGGCATACAGAATTCGATACAATTCCTATCGATTAGGAGAATCCATGAAATATCGGCGTCTTGGCAAAACCAATCTTCGGGTATCGGTCATCGGCATCGGGACTTGGCAGTTCGGGGGTGAGTGGGGGAAGGATTTCACGCAGGATGAAGTCAACCGCATGTTCGACGCCGGGCGAGAGCAGGGGATTAATCTGATCGACACGGCGGAATGCTACGGGCCGCATAGCTCTGAAGCGTTCATCGGCAACGCCATCGCCGGCGACCGCGCGAAATGGGTTGTGGCCACCAAGTTCGGCCACGTGTTTCACGGCCACATGAACCGGACGGATGAACGCACCGCCGCCGATGCGGTGAAGCAGTTTGAAGAATCGTTGAAGGCGCTCAAGACGGATTACATCGATCTGCTTCAGTATCACTCCATCCGCGACGAGGAATTTGATAACCAGGAGCTTCAGCAGGCCATCATCAAGCTGAAGCAGCAGGGCAAGGTTCGTCATATCGGCAACAGCCTGGGTGGCGGGGCGAGCCCGCATCAGACAAAGCAATCGGAGCCAGCGCAGGTGGAGGCGTTGCAGGTGATTTAC
>DATAPK010000461.1:0-13550 GCA_036265245.1 Tepidisphaeraceae bacterium
CGAATGTGACCGTCGGCAGCAACGGGCTGATCCTGATCCGGGGAAATACAGGTTTGGGTGAAGACCCCGCTACGAAGGTGATTACAAGCACGATATTTGATACTGGTGGGGCGGGGTTGGAAAACGGCAGCAATGGATTCCTGTTGTTATTCAGCCCAACGACCATCACCACCTCCACAAATCTGGATCCCAACGGCGATGGCACGCTCGATCTGCCAAGTGGCGCATCGCTGCTGGATGGAGTGGGATGGAGCGATGGCGGCACGGGCGACAAGATATATGGCACGCCGCTGTCGTTGGTGTCACCGGCAACCAATCCCCCTGGCGCGGCGAGCAGAGCGATGGGAAATACAACGCCCAATTCGGTGTCCGCGTGGTATTTCGGCAAGACAACGGCGACAACGGGCGCGGGCGCTCCGGCAGCGGATTACAATCCGGCGCAATCAAGTAGCAATCTGCCCAGCGGAGCGCATCTGACGCCTGGCGCGGCGAATTTTGCCGTTACCGCATCGCCGCCGTCGATCACCAACTCGGTTTTTGATTTCAATACATCGCAGCAGAAGATTACGCTGACCTTCGATCAGGATGTATCAGCCAGCTTCGACACGGGCGACATCACCCTGACCCAACTACTGGCCCCAAGCAGCACTGTTCCGCCGGGCAACATCATCGTTACGGCGGGCGCGAACAATACGATTGTGCTGACGTTCCAGAATTATCCCTTTAATGCGCTGCCGGATGGACGGTATCAACTGGTGGTGCATGCCGCGGGGGTAACGGCGAACGGCGTTCCGATGGCGGCGGATTTCACGATGCCGACTTTCTTTTCCAAGGTTGGCGATGCGAATCGCGACGGCACGGTCAATCTGCTGGATCTGAACGCGGTGGCAACAAACTTCGGCAAGAGCGGAATGACGTTCAGCCAGGGCGATTTTACTTATAACGGAACAGTGGATATCGCGGACTTCAACCAACTGGCGATGCATTATGGCTCAGTGCTGCCGGCCAGTGCGCCGCCGGCGCCGCTCGGGTCGTTGTTCTCGGCCAGCCAGATCAAGCCGACCGACGATCTATCGGATTTATTGGCGAGCGAATGAATCTCCGCTAAATTCCTGCTTCGGCTTAACAGGTCGGAGCAGGCATGTCGGCATGTTCGTTCCTGGAGGCGATTATTCCTGGGCTGGCGCGCCGGTTCAGGAAGATTGCTTGTTTGCGGATTTGATATATCGCGCGGCGATGGCGGAAGTGGAGATTGTGACCGAATGACCCGTTTAGCGGCGGCGCTTGCGCCGCGTGTTTATCGAGCAAACTCACCAGCTACACCGAAGAATTTCGATACAGCGCATTCACCCCAAATGTCCCCACCTGCTCGTAACCAATCTCGCGCAAATAGCCGCCCGTCCCCTTTGCCGCCTCTTCCGTATTTCCTTCCGCCAGCACAAACCTCGGCCGCCATTTCGACCAGTCGTTGCTTCGCAGCACCATCTCATCCAGCCCTTCAACATCCACGCTGAGCAGCTCAAAACTTTTGTCCGCCGGCGCGCACGATTTGAGAATCGTCGCAAGTCGGAACATCGGCTTGAGCGATTGCCGAACGAGCGTCATCTTGCCGCCTTCAATGTATCGCTTGTAATCCGCTTCGCTGAAGGTGGAGAACGCGTGATAGCTCATCTCGTAGAACGGGAGAAGTCCATCTTCGGCGCCGACCGCGGCGGAAAGGATCACATCACCCCACCGATATCGCTCATGCAGGCCGCAAAGCAGCGCGTTGGGCTCGACGCAAATTCCCCGCATGCCCATGCAATAAAGTCGGTATGTATTTGAAAGCACGGCGGGGTGATTGGCGCCGATATCGACGTAATATCCGGTGCGAAGCACATCTTTCAGTTCGACAATTAACCGTTCGTCTTCGCCGTGTTGAGACCAGCTTCGCTGCGCGGCTTTTTGCGATCCGCCCATCGTCGCCGGAAGCATGGCCATCCGATGGCGCATCGTGAAAAGCGTCGGCGAGCGGTTGATCATTCCACGAAGAATCGATCGAAGCATGGTTCAGGGGCGGAGAATTGTCAGACGAAAGGGAATTTGCACTCGTTTACTTTGACGATTGACGCCTGCATGATAGCCGAACGATTTGAAGTCACAAACAGGAACAAACCATGGCGAATTCCACCATTTTGATTATCTCCGGCACCAATCGCCCCGACTCCAACGCTTTGAAGGTCGCCCATATCATTGAGGGCCACTATCGCAAGGTAAGTGTTACAACCGATTTGCTCAGCCTCACCGATCTGCCCATCGAAGTCTTCCAGGGAACCTGCTACGCGAACAAACCCCCCGGCATGGTCGCGATCCAGAATCGCGTCCTTGGCGCCGCCGGCTTGCACGTTGTCACGCCCGAATACAACGGCTCCTTTCCCGGCGTGCTGAAGTAT
Organism: Tepidisphaeraceae bacterium; assembly: GCA_036265245.1. GTDB lineage: Bacteria > Planctomycetota > Phycisphaerae > Tepidisphaerales > Tepidisphaeraceae > DATAPK01. Next base: position 2,433 of record DATAPK010000461.1, read on the forward strand.
TTCATTGATATGCTCAAATTCCCCGAAAGCTTTGAGCGCAAGCCTGTCGCCTTCACCGGCGAAGCCGCCGGCATCTGGGGCGCCATCCGCTCCGTCGAGCAACTTCAGCAGATTTTCGGATACCGCAACGCCCATATTTACCCTGAGCGCGTCTTCATCCCCGGCATCGTCGGCCAACTCGATGCTGCCGGAAAGCTCAAAGATTCCGCCTTGGATGAGCGGTTGGAAAATCAATGCAAAAATTTCGCATTATTTGCGGATGTAATCTTCAAATCGTGTAAAATCGCCTGATCGTTTGCGTCTGTAATATCGCTGACGGCACGCAAAAATTTCTGCGTCTGATAACAAAATTTCAGTCCCAATTTGCGATCAACCCGCTAGGGTTTGCCGTCCGATAGATCGAATTGGATGAAACAAATACCTTCACGGGCGAGGTTGATGCGAAATCCCCATTCTCGATGTGTTGTGCAGACTTTGGAAAAGCGGCTGCTCTTCGCCACCGCGCCGGCCACCCCGCGCGCTGACACTCTAGGCGCCGTCTTCGACGCGACCGAGCGCCAGACGCTGCTGAACCGGATGACGAATCTCTCCAGCACCGAGCGCTCGACTTTGCAAACCGATCTGAACAAAAGCCTGGTCAAGTTCGACAATGCGCTCCTAAATTACATGCGGGCGCGCAGCAACGTGAACTTTTATTTCGATCCCGCCAACACGTCCGCCATCGGCAGCTTCATCAAAAACAACAACATCAGTTACACCCAGATTCAGACCGACGCCGACGCGGTGGTGAATCACCTGTTTCCCGCGCAGAGCAGTTCGACCAATTATGATGTGCAGCTTCCCGCAAGCATCAACTGGGTTAAGCCCGGCGGAAGCAGCAACGCGGAATTTCTGCACACCCTCAATTGGCAGGCCTATTGGGAAGAGCTCGCTTGGACCAACGCGATCAATCCCGATCCGAAATACGCCAATGAGCTGAACTACGAACTGTCGAGTTGGTCGCAGCAGTTTCAAACGCTCGCCACGCCCACCGCCTGGAGCGTCACCGATCAATCCGGCTGGCTGCTCGATATGTCCACGCAAGGCGAAACCTGGACCTGGGCTTATTTCGGATTTCTCAACGACGCCAACTTCAGCGGCGCTGAAAATTCGCTCTTCATGTACAAGCTGCTTCAGCACGGCGATTTCCTTTACTCTAATGCACTGACGACAACCGACTTCACCTCCAATCGTGACATCGCACTGGCCAAGGGCCTGCTGCTGATCGCGGATATGTTTCCTGAATTTGATAACGATGCTTCGTGGCAGACCGCCGCGCGGAATCTCATGTTCACCAGCATGAACACGCAGATTTTTCCGGATGGCTCGCAATATGAACAAAGCCCTGGCTACGCCGAGAACGTTGCCGACGACGTTCTTGAGGCCAAGCAACTCGATCAACTGAACGGCCACGCCTGGCCCAGCAGTGAGTCGTCCCTCTTGTCCAAGCTGGTGACTTCTTACTGGGAATTTTTATCCCCCGATGGAACCAGGCCAGCGATCGGCGACACCTATCGCACCTCCAGCTTCGGCGCGTTCCTCAAGGCCGATATTATTCAGGGAACCACCGTCTGGCCTGCCGCCAAACCGCGCGCACGGGATGTTTGGGTGCTCGGCACCAGCGCCGTTACGCCCTATGTGGGCATACCAGCGTCTCCCGCGTCGCTCGGCAATCGTGGCGATACTTACGCGATGACCAGCTCGGGCAATTACATCATGCGCTCTGACAACAGCACCAGCGCCCGGCAGATCATCTTCGACGCCGGCCCCAAGGGCGGCACGCACGGCCATTACGATCTTCTTAATTTCGAACTCTACGGCTACGGCCGCCCGCTCATCTCCGACCCCGGCGCTTACACTTACGACACTTCCGCCAACCGCGCGTATGTTGTTTCGACTAAAGCTCACAATACGTTGAATGCAGATGGCCTGAACGTCGGCGATCTCGAAGGCGCCGGCAACGGCAGCATCGAAGTTTCGCAGTGGGATGCCGGGGCCAATTCCACGCAGATCACCGCCACGCACTGGGGTTACGAATATCTCCCCGGCCAGCCCGTGCTGACGCGAAGCATGTGGTATGACAACGACGGTACGATCCTGATCGTTGACTGGGCCGAGGGAAATACCAGTCATAATTATCAGGATTCGTTCAATCTTCAGACGCTGGGCGTTAACGGCAACGTGTCGGTGGATGACACGACCTTCACCGCGCAAACAAAATATTCGAGCGGCGGAAATGTAAAAATTCAGGCCCTGTCTCGCCCCGGCCAAACCGCTGCCAAAGGCCCGCTCACTTTTGTCACGAATCAGGCGTCCGGCAATTTCATGGACCCGGCCTATCGCTTCACGGTCAACCAGTCCGGCAGCTTCGTCTGTTTCGTGACATTGATCACGGCCTACAACGGCACCACCGCGCCGAACACGACGGCGACGTTGATGAACACGCCCACCGCCGGTGGAATGGTGAAGGTGCAGTTGACCAAGGGCGGCGTTTCACAGGAAGTGGATTTCACGCCGACAACCCTTCAGCACCTTAACGCCACCGCCAGCTCGCGCGGTACGTATAACGACATCGCCTATGACAGCGCCGGCAATCTGAACATGGTCTACGCCGACCGCGACACCGGCGATCTGATGTACGCCGTTCGCGCCACCAGCGGCAAATGGTCCATCCCGCAGATCATCGATCCGCCCGCTGTCACGCCGATCGGCGCCGGCGGATACCAATACATTTCTGTCGCGCTCGACAGCCACGGAAACCCCGGCGTCGCGTATTTCGACGGCTGGAATGGAAATCTCAAATACGCCTACTTCGATCCCACTGCGCACGCGTGGCAAACCCAAACCGTCGACAGCAAAGGCTCGACGGGTTTGTATCCGTCGCTCATCTTCAGCCGCCACGACGGCGCCGTCATCAGCTATTACAACCACGGCAAAGGCGATCTCGATCTGGCCACGCAGCAGGGAAGCGGATTTACGATTGAGACGCTGGACAGCACTGGCGACGTTGGCCGCTTCAGCAGCATCGTCCTCGACCCGAATCGGCCCACCGCCACCAAGTTCGCCATTGGCTACGAAGACACCAGCAACGGTAATTACAAATTCACACTCCAGGGTCTTTTCAACGGCGGCACGCAGATCGACGGCTACACGAATTATACCGTTGATAATCTCCAATACGCCGGTGGATATGTCTCGCTGGCGTATTACGACAGCAAGAGCAACGACGACGAGCGCTACAAACCCGCGATGAGTTATTACGACGCCGCCAACAGCGCGCTGCGATTCGCCATGTCGAGCGATCGTGGCTCAACATGGTCCACGCAGGCGGTCGCGACCGCAAACGTCCAAGGCCTCTACACCAGTCTCTTCTTCGACAGCACAGGCCGCGCCAACATTCTCTACTTCAATCGCACCGGAAACACTGCCATCCGCGCCATCCTCACTGGCAAGAAATGGGCCTTCACCACCATCAGCTCCGGCGGCCGCGAAATGCACGTTTCGCTGGCTGCGGGAGGTGGAATTGCATACAGCGAGCTCGACGAAAGCATCGGCGAGCTGGATGTAAAATTCCTCTGACAAAGCCTGCGATAAACACTGATAAAACAGGTGTTTATGGTCGGGGTAGATTGGACTAACCTTTTCGGCCGGAATCTGTCTAAAATAACGTATTGCGAAAGTGAGGTTTGCTATGCGTTCCAAACTTTTAATTGCATTGGTTTTCGGATTAATACCCGCAGTGGCGATGGCGGCGGGGCATGGGGGCGGCGGGGGATCGTGGGGGCATGGTGGGGGCGGCGGGGGGTCTTGGGGGCATGGCGGCGGGGGCGGTTGGAGTCATGGCCACGACGATCACCATGATGGCCATGACCACAGTAGTTTCAGCTTCTCGGTTGGTCTGGGCGGATTCTTCCCGTCGTATAGTTACGCCCCCGCGTATTCATACGCCCCGGCCTATTCGTATTATGACTCGGGTTATTCTTACGCGCCTGCGGCGGTGTATGTTGCTCCGCCACCGGTTGTTTACTACTCGACGCCGTACTATTACGGGTCCGCATATTACGGACATGGGTATTATGGGCACGGCTACGGCGGCGGTGGAGTTCGATTTTCGTATCACCACCATTGAGCCGGCGGTCCAGTTAAATCAGAGCACAAAAGCGCGCGTTACCCGCGCGCTTTTCTTTTGCGCCCGCCGCTCGTAACCTTTGCGGCACGACATGAACTGGGTGCTGCTCTGGATTATCCTGGGAGCTTGCTTCTTGCTGCTGATCCTAGAGCGGCTGGGGCTGCCGACCACGCTTCAACTGAATTTCAAAGGCGATGTGAAACGCGAGACGCGCTGGCTGGCGCAGTATGGCCAGGCGGTGAGCGGCATTGTTGCGGCGGCGATTGTGTGGGAGCTGGACAAGGAGCAACGCATTGCCAAAGCAGCATCGATTCTGATCGCCTCGATCGGCGCGGCGCTGGTGGGGATGATCATCAAGCGGCTGCTGGGGCGGGTCCGGCCTAACCGGGAACACGCGGGGCGGTTTCTTGGGCCAACGTGGAAACACGCTAATTTTCGCGAGAGTTTCCCCTCCAATCACACTGCCAGCGCCGTCGCGATGAGTGCGGTGCTTGCGCAACTCTATCCCGCCGCCGCCCCGACGTTTTGGACGCTGGCGGTGGCGTGTGCGTTGTTGCGATATGTCCTGGATGCACACTGGCCGAGTGATGTGGTGGGGGGCATTGCTTTGGGGTACGCGGCGGCAGTCGCGACGTTGCATTCCCTGCATATCGGGTAATTGCCGATACCGGCGATGCAGGGCTCGGGCGTATAAGTGCGTTAGAAGGATCACGCATGACGCATTCGCCGACCGCCGATCACCCGCTGCAGCAGCTTTTCTGGCTGCTGATTTTGGCGATTCCGATTGCCTGCGTTGCCCGCACGGTGATCTTTGAAGAAATCCTGCGCGAGGCCCGCGAATATTGCCAACGTCGCTGTGAATCATGCAATGGTTTCTTCGAGCGCAAATTCTTCTACGTTTTTACCTGCGAATACTGCTTCAGCCATTACGTCACGATCGCCTTCCTGCTGCTGACGCGTTTCAGATTGCTTTTGGATGATTGGCGGGGCTATGTCATCGCGTTTTTTGCGCTGGTGTTGGTCGCCAATGTTTACATGAACCTTTACAACCGCCTGCGGGTGGATATTACGCAGGCGAAGGTGGAGACGAAGAAGCTGGAGAAAGAGGTTGATGGGCCGCCGGCGAGGTAATGATTGTGGCTGCGCCGCCTGCATCGTTTTGGTTTGTCGATAAAAGAGGGCGACGCAGGCGTCGCGGCTACAGGAATATTGGGTAATGTGCAATTTGATTTTGGAGTGGACATTTCCGTATCAAAACGCGTCGCAAGCGACGCGGCTAAATGAAAATGCATCGGTACCGAATATTTGAGATGCGCGGGTGGGGGGAGTAGACTCCGGGTAGCACGGATGTTGGAGTTACTTTGCAGAATCGAACACGGATGTATCGCCCACGTCGCTGGAACCTCGCCACGCCTAATCCGGATACGGTTATTCTTGCGCAGCGGCTCAAGACCAGTCCGCTGATTGCGCAGGTGCTGCTCAACCGGGGGCTTTCTGATCCGGGGGATTGCGAGAATTTTCTTCGGCCGACCTTGCGATGCCTGCATGATCCGGCGCTGATTCCGAATCTGACGCTGGGGGCCGAGCGGATCGCCCAGGCGATTCGGGATCGGGAAAAGATTGTCGTTTACGGCGATTATGACGTCGATGGAATCACCGCGACGGCGATTTTGTGGCATGCGATTCGTCAACTGGGCGGGGAGGTCGAATATTACATCCCGCATCGCATCGAAGAAGGTTACGGGTTGAACAGCGAGGCTGTGGCGCAGATATGCGACGGGGGCGCGAAGCTGATCATCACAGTGGATTGCGGCGTGACCGCCATCGAGCCGGCGAAGATCGCGAGAGAGCGCGGAGTGGAATTGATCATTACGGATCATCACGAATTTAAGGGTTCGGGGTTCGGGGTTCAGGGTTCAGTAGAGGATTCCCTGAACGCTGAACCCCGAAATCTAATCCCTGAGTGCTTTGCGATTGTTCATCCGCGGTTGCCGCAAAATCAGCCGTATCCGAATCCGAATTTGTGCGGCGCGGGTGTGGCGTTCAAGCTGGCGTGGGGGATTGGGCTGGCGATGAGTGGGGCGAATCGCGTGGATGAAGGGTTTCGTGCGTTTTTAATGGATGCGCTGGCGCTGGCGGCGCTGGGGACGATTGCGGATGTTGTGCCGCTGGTGGGGGAAAATCGCGTGATCGCGCATTTTGGGTTGGGCACGCTGAAGCAATCGCGCTTGAATGGGATTCAGTCGCTAATTCGATCGGCGGGGTTGGATGGGCAAAAGCTGGATAGTTATCACGTGGGATTTTTGCTGGCTCCGCGGCTGAATGCGTGCGGGCGAATGGGGCACGCTCGGCTGGCGGTTGAGATGATGACGACCGCCACGCCGCAAAAAGCGGACGAAATCGCCGTGTATCTTGAGCAGCAGAATCGCGCTCGACAGACGATTGAGAGAAAAATTCTAGAAGAGGCGATCGCGCAGGCGACGGCATTGAAATTTGACGCGGAAGATTCGCGGGCGATCGTGCTGGGCGCGACGGGGTGGCATCCGGGGGTGATTGGCATTGTCGCATCGCGCATCATGGAGCGATTCAGCCGGCCGACTATCATGGTCGCCCTGACGGAAGAAACCGGGCAGGGCAGCGGACGGTCGATCGCGGGGTTTCATCTGGCTCGCGCGCTGGAAGCTTGTCACGATCATCTGGAAACTCACGGCGGCCACGAGATGGCGGCGGGGCTTAAGCTCAAGAGCGCCAAGTTTGAAGATTTCAGAGTCGCGTTTCGCGATTACGCTTCGCGAAGCATCCGATCGGAAATGCTCGTGCCGGAATTGAAGCTTGATTCGCTGGCGGAATTGGAGCATGTGACGCACGCGCTGGTGACTGACTTAAAGCGATTGGGGCCGTTTGGCCATGGCAACCGCAAGCCGGTGCTGTGCTGCCGCGGGGTGACGCTGGCCTCGCCGCCCAAGCGGGTTGGCAAGACCGGGGATCATCTGCAACTTTTCGTCCGCCAGGGAAATCACGCGATGAAGTGCATTGCGTTTGGGCTGGGCGAGATGTTCGATCGGCTCAAGCAGGGGATGATGATTGATCTGGCGGTTGAGCCGCAGATCAATGAGTTTAATGGGTATACGAATGTGGAGCTTGAGGTGAAGGATCTTCAATTCACCTGATCGTCGGGCGGGGCAAGCAGGCCGTCGTCAGGGCGATGGTCGGTCGGCAAATCACTTGAAATCGGCGATGTTGAAAAATGGATTTGTGGGAGGGAGGTCGCCGGAAGTGGCGTCGTGGGATGCGTCATTTGCGATGTTTTTAGCGTGAGCGGAGGCAACGCGCCTGGGCTGGGCGTCGGCGATGGATTGGATATGATAAAAATGGGCGTCGCATCAGTTGGCTGATCGACGATGCCGGTATCGAGCATCGTTGCCACCGCATTCGGCCCGATCGAAAGCACACCCGACATTGAGAGTACCGCAGGCTCAAGTTGCTCGGGTGTGACATTCGGTGGAACTTTGATCGAGACAAAATAGGGAGTGACATCCATCACCTGAATCCCGAGCTGCAATTCATCGATAAAGGGCTGAATCGCGTAAACATCCTCATATGGTTGCCCGTCGAAGTTAATGAGCCATTCGCCTTTGGCCATCGCGACGGATTGGCCATGCCATTGGATTGTCTCAATGTCGTGGGGGCCTTTTTCGGGCACGATTGCGACGGGGGTGATTTGGTCGATGTTCTCCTGGTCAATTGCGACGCCGTTAGGGAGCCGATGCAGAATATTGACGCCTGAGATGGTGTTGTCGGTGAGGAGGAAAAGGTCGTTGTTCTGGCCAATCTGCACACGATCGACGATGTAGATATTGTCGTCGTGAATCCACTCGACGCCGGCGTTTCCGAAACTGCTGACGAGCATGCCGTTTTGGTCTAGAGAGACGAGAAGCGCGCCGGATTCGCGGCCCATGTTGAGCAAGCCGCCCACCACAATACCACTGTTATCAGGATTGAAAGCGATGGAACGGAAAGATTCATCGCTTCGGCCGGGCGTTGCAAGGACAAACAGGCCGGCGTTGCCGAAGGTGGTGTCGACCGCGCCGCTGGGGAACAGGCGGGCGACGAAACCTGCGTCGGGTTCGCTGGTTCCGAAATCCAGTTCACCGGCGACATTGATGCGGCCTTGATGATCGACTTTGACATCATAAATCTGCGGGGATGCCGAAGTGTCGATGACGGCGCGGCCTTGGTCGCCAAAGCTGTTGTCGATGGTTCCATCGGCCAGCATCTTCTGTACGACGAGGCTGGTCGATGAAGCAGATTGGGCGATGTAGAACGCGCCATCTTCACCGCGATCGACAAAGCCGTTGACGCGAGCCATGAGATTCTGTTGGGTTCCGTCCGCGGAGATTTGGAGCAGATAGGCTTGGGTTCCGGTTGGCTGGTTGCCGGTGTAAAGGTAGATGGTTCCATCGGGATCAGTCCAGATGGATGCGCGAGGTGAATAGGCGCTGTCGCCCGGGCCTTTCATATAAACGACGCCGCCGTCGCCGAAGGTGGTATCGAGGTTGCCGTCGGGGAGATAGCGTGCCAAGGCGCTGATGCCCATGATCTCGGGCTGGTAATTATTGACCGGCTCGATTTCGGCGGGGGAGCCGAAGAGGAGCAGTTTGCCGTCGGGGAGAGTCAGATGAGCATTGAGCTTGCTCGCCTGGGTCAAGTCGATGCGATAGGGGCTGTTGGCTTCGGGTTGGCCGGTGACGTTGAAGGTGCCGTCGCCGTGGTCGTGAATGGTGTAGTCAATTCCAGGAGGATGAGGCAGGGCATCCAACTCGGTGTGCAACACCGCGTCATTTGCTGGCCCGTAAAATTCATCGCCAGTTGCTTCGGCGATAATGGGGGCTCGGTCCATGGGGCTTTGGCCGGGTGGATACCAGACGCCGGTAGAAATAGCCGGGAAATCTCGAACGATCACCGTCCAGTGGAAGCCGGCGCTGTCGAAGAAATAGTCTGCTTGCGGCGATGCGTATTGCTGCGAGAAATCAGCCGGCAAAACGGGGCCGATGAAGGGAGAGGGCACGGCCGCGGAAAAAAAATATCGCCGCTCCAGCGCTTCCATCTGCTGTTTGGCAGCGCGAGTGGCTCGCCTTAAAACCCGTCCTACTTTTACTCGATTGACGCGATTCAGCATATTTGACATGAATGCCCCTTGCCCGTTCTCCACCAGTGGACGATGGCACTATAACACATCTTTAAGGAGCCCACCCAAGGTAAATGTTGACAGAATCGCCGTCGGGATGTCCCTGCTGCGTTAATCTGGGAAAAACGGTGGGCGTAAGGAAGAGTTCCGGTTATCCTGTTGGGCCACATAACGCAAACGAAAGGACGAAGAATATGTCCCTGAAATCATTGATTGCCACGGGCACGAAGCTTTGGCTTGATTCGGTTGATCCGGATTTGCTGGATCAGAACATCGCGCTGGGGGCCAGCGGGGCGACTTCCAATCCGATCATCATCTCCGATCTGCTTAAGACCGGGCGGTTTGACAACACCATGGAAACCTTCTTTGACGAAGGGATGAGCGACGAGCAGGTGGCGTGGGCGATGACGGATTATCTGGTGAGCGACGCGCAGGATAAGTTTCAGAACATCAACGATTCGACGGCGGGCGACAATGGATACGTGAGCTTCGAGCTTGATCCGTTGCTGGAAGATCGGGAGCGGAATCTGCCGCACGAGGAGCGGGTTAAAAAATATAAAGAGCTCGGCAAGTTGTGGGGCAAAGGTTACATGAACCGCATGATTAAAGTACCCGCGACGCCGGCGGGATTGGATGCGGTTGAAGACCTGGCGGCGGCGGGATTGGCGCTGAATGTCACGCTGATTTTCTCTGAGCGTCAATACAAGATTGCCCGCGAGCGTGTCTGGAAGGGGGCCCAACGCCGCAAGAATGGATTGCAGAGGTTCAAGAGCGTTTACAGCATCTTCGTGTCGCGCGTGGATGTGTACACGGAAAAATATGTGCCGGAATTGAGCCCCGAAGCGCAGGGGCAGGTGGGCATCGTCAACGTCAAGCGGCTTTGGCAGCTCAATCAGGAATTCTGGAAGGATAAGAATCTGCCGCTGAAGCAGGAGATTATTTTCGCTTCGACCGGCACGAAGGATCCGAAGCTGCCGGCGGATAAATATGTGGAGGCGCTGGCGGGGAGCGATATTCAAACGAATCCGCCCGCGACGAATGCGGCGGTGCAGAAGCTGAATAAGAATTACACCCGCCACATCGACCAGTTGCCGCCCAAGGCGGTGCTGGACGACATCGATAAGAAGGTGGATGTGAAGAAGTTGGAAGACAAGCTGATGGAAGAAGGCACGGCGAAGTTTGCCGATCCGCATAAGGCGCTGCTGAAGCTGATCAAGGAGAAACGGAGCGCGCTGGTTGGGGCGAAATAGAGAGGTTCACCGCAGAGTCGCGGAGAACACAGAGAAGAATTTGGCCACGAATGGCACGAATGGACACGAATGAATTCAAATTCGTGTTGATTCGTGTTATTCGTGGCCGATGTTTTTCTGGGCCTGTGGTGTGTGAAGGGTGATGCGGAATCGATTCAAGATCAGCCTGATCGTACTTGCCGCGCTGGGTGTTTACCTGGCGGGGAATGGTCGCGTTTCGCTGTGGGATCGCGATGAGCCTCGGTATGCGCAGACTTCGCGGCAGATGCTGCAAAGCGGCGATTGGGTGGTGCCGCGACTGCTCGACCTGGTTCGCAACGCCAAGCCGATTTTCATTTATTGGTGCCAGGCGTCGGCGATGAAGGTGTTTGGCGACAACGAGTTCGCGGCGCGGTTGCCGTCGAGTCTGGCGATGGTTTTGACGCTGATGGTGATGGGGGGTGTTGTCTATCGCATGATCGGCGCGCGGCGGGCGATGTGGACGACGTTTATTCTTGCGACCACCGTGCTCA
>DATAPK010000462.1:0-4219 GCA_036265245.1 Tepidisphaeraceae bacterium
TTCCACAAATTCCCCCAGCAGATGGTCCAGCAAATCCAGAACATGACTCCCCACATCCAGAAACAACCCGCCGCCCGACTGCGCCACATCCATCCGCCAAAACCCTGGCGGAATCGGGCGATCCACGCAACTCCGCCGATATCGACACCCCGTCACCCGCCCAATCTTCCCCGAGTCGATCAATTCCTTCAGCTTCACAAATCGCGGCAGGGCACGCCGGTAATACGCGACAAACAACGGCATCTTCGCCCGCTCAAACGCCTCGATCATCCGCTTGCATTCAATGAACGACCTTGCCATCGGTTTTTCGACATAACAAGGCTTCCCCGCCATCGCCACTTTAATTGCATATTCAAAATGCGATCCCGGTGGCGTTGCGATATACACCGCATCGACACCGGGATCGTTAATCAACTCATCGGCATGGTCATACCAGCGTGGCACGCCATGCCGATGCGCGTAATCTTTCGCGAGCGCTCCATCGCGTCGCATCACTGCCGCGAACTCGCTGCCCACGGCACGTTGCAGCGCCGGACCGCTTTTAACTTCGGTCACATCGCCGCATCCGATGATGCCCCAACGGATTGTCCCGCTCACTCGGTAATTTCCGTCGGCGAATAGGTCAGCTTCTGGCCGGTCATGGAAAGATCCGCCATGAATCCGCCTTTCACTTCCGTAAACACCGCCACGCCGTCACGGAAGCTGGATGCGCTGGCAGCACCGGACTTCATCGCGACAGCCGACGCATTGGCGCCGAATTCAAACTTCTGATCCTTGAACTTCTGGAACGCATCCGGCGTGCCGAAGACAACCAGTTCAGCATATTCCTGGCCGCCGGCCTGCAAGCCAATCGAAGCCTGTGTCAGCTTGGCGTATCCAGACAACTGGCCTTTTTCAAAGACTTGTCCACGACCAAACGCGCCGCCGGCAATCAAGCCGCCCTTGCCGACCGATGGGAACACCACATAGGCTGTGGAGTTATCCAGGAATGTTTTCAATCCTGAATCATCGCGCTCGAATCGGTTCAAACAGGCCTGCACATCGTCCGTCAGATTCGCCTTCGCTTCGTCGGTTTTTGGGGTAGTGGGTGTATTGCACCCGGTGAACAACGGTGCAGAGATCCCCAAAGCCAACACGCTGCAAAGAAATGCCTTCTTCATAAGATGCCTCTTAAATTGTCCTGTGGACGACCATCCGGGCCGCCCGATGTTAGTGACCATTATTACATTAGCACCGATCCGTTATTCTGCCAACGGTCGATTTTATTTCTTAAACGGCCCGAAAAGATAATGATCGAATTCCCCTAAAACATTCCGAAGCGTCAATACAAGATTGAACCAATATATTCTCTCTTTTCACCGTGCTCTCCGTGCCTCCGTGGCCAATTGTTTTTATTAAGAGGTTCTTTCTATAGTACCCCCAATGATTCTTCCGTATTCCACCCCCCAATTCCCCGGCGTCGGCGGCGTTCTCAAGCAAAGGCCCGAAGATTTCTTCGTCCAGGAACTCCCCCTCTACGAACCCTCCGGCCAAGGCGAGCACGTTTACTGCGAAATCCAGAAAATCGGCATGACGACCTTCCAGGCCATCGATCGCATCGCCGCCGCCCTCCATGTCTCCACGCGCGATATCGGTTACGCCGGCCTCAAAGACGCCCGCGCCATCACGCGCCAAATCTTCTCCATCGTCGGCACCACCGAGCAGGCCGTCATGGGTCTGCATATCCCCGACATGACCATCCAGTGGGCCGCCCGCCACGCCAACAAAATCCGTCTCGGCCACCTCGCCGGCAATCGCTTCGCCGTCAAAATTCGTGAAGTCAATCCCACCGACGTCGTCAAACTCACGCCGCTCTTGGACACAATTCAGCAGCAAGGCATGCCCAACTATTTCGGCGAACAGCGTTTCGGCCGTCGCGGCAACAACGACCTGCTCGGCGCCACCCTCATCCGCGGCAGGCCCGAAGAATTACTCAAACTCCTCCTCGGCTCCCCGAATCCAAAAATCGACGATCCCCAAACCGCTACCGCGCGATCCAACTTCGATCGCCACGATCTCGACGGCGCAATGAAAGGCTGGCCAAGAAGCGGGGGGCTTGAACGCAGAATCCTCGCCCGCCTCGTCAAAACCAAAAAGCCCGGCGAAGCCGTCCGCGCCGTCGACGAAAAACTCCGCCGCCTCTGGGTCTCCGCCCTCCAATCCCGGCTATTCAACGAGGTCGCCGCGCATCGAATCGCATCACTCAACAAGCTCATCGCCGGCGATCTCGCCTACAAGCACGAAAACGGCGCATGCTTTCTCGTCGAAGATACCACAACTGAACAACCGCGTTGCGATGCATTCGAAATCAGTCCAACCGGTCCGCTGGTAGGGTATCGCATGACGCCCCCGCAACACGAAGCATTAAAAATTGAAGAAGCGGTTTTCAAATCTCACGGCCTCACCCCCGGCCATTTCAAACAGGAAGGCCGCGATCGTGCCAAAGGCGCTCGCCGCCCCTTGCGCGTCCAACCCAAAGATATCCAACTCGCCGCCGGCGTCGATGAGCACGGCTCGCACATCACCGTCGCCTTCACCCTCCCCGCAGGTTCCTATGCGACCGTCCTGCTCCGCGAACTCATGAAGAACGATCAGGCCCCGACTGACCAACCGGAAACCCCGGCTGAGCCAGACGATTCCGACGCGCCTGAATAAACGACATTACGCACATCACGCTGAAAACCCCCGTCAATACCGCCATCCCTCCCATGTCCAGCATCGCCAACCCGTGCGGCCTCCGCGCGATAATCCCTGCCACCGCCGCAAACAGCCCCAGCATGCCGAACAACACCGCCACGTGCATTGCGTGCATGCGATGCTTCGGATTCAACGCCAGCAACCCGCCAATCAAAATGAACACGCCGTCAATCGATGGAATAAAAGCGGTGGGGCTCCGATGCTCCGGCTCCGCCGCAAAAAAACAAACCGCGCCCAGCAAAATCAATCCCAACGCAAATCCAATCGTCACCTTAGCCATCTGAATTTCCTTTCAATGTGCATCCGTTGCGATCGAGCTTGGCGATCCTTCACCCGCCAGTTCCAGCGATGTCGGCTTCTGGAAATGAAACACAACAAACACGCCCGCCATCACCAGCGCAAACCCCACATAATAATTCCAAGTCAGCGATTCTTTCAGCACAAACCGCGCGAACAAACAAAACACCGTCAGCGTGATCGCCTCCTGCAAAATCTTCAACTCCGGTGTCGTCATCCCTCCATGCGAGCCAATCCGATTCCCCGGCACCTGAAAACAATACTCAAAAAACGCAATCCCCCAACTCGCTGCCACCACAATCCACAGCGGCGCCGTCTTCAGCCACGGATTCTTCAAATGGTAATACCATGCGAACGTCATGAAGACGTTGGAGATCGTCAATAAAATTGCCGTAAGCATAAACGTCACCATGGAATGAACGATGAAGTATGAACGATGAAGTAACGAGCTTTTTTACTTCATCGTTCATCGTTCATACTTCATCGTTTCTTTTAAACACCTGTTCCAAACACCGCTTCATCCTCGCCATCGTGCTCGCCTTCCCCAGCATCTCCAGACTCTGAAAAATCGGCGGGCTGATCGTGCTTCCGCTGATCGCCACCCGAATTGGCTGAGCCACCTTCCCCAGCGCCAGTTGCTTCTGATCGCAATACTGTTGAACGACCGCCTCTAGTGCATGTGCGGACCAGTCTGTTGATGCAGAAAATAATCCCGTCAGATCAGCAACAACGGCCGCGCCCTGTTTGTCCTGCTTCAGTAGCACCTTCTCAATCGCCGCTGGGTCATATTCGATCTTGTCATCCTCGATAAACAAAAATCCCGACGCCTCATCCACCTGCCGCAGCGTCCGAAACCCCGCCTTCATCTGCAAAACCTTCGCCAGTTGCTCATCGCTCGCCTTATTCAACGGCGACTCCGGATTCACGGACAGATAATCCTTCATCCCCGCAACCAACCGCTCCGGCGGCGCCTTCGCGCACGCATCCGTGTTAAACGCCAGCAACTTATCCCGCCCAAACTTCGCATTCGAGCTGCCAATCCCCTCGATCTTGAACAGCTCCACCATCTCCTTCAACGACATCTGCTCCCGATCTCCGCCCGGGCTCCACCCAAGCAGCGCGAGGAAATTCAGCAGCACTTCGGGCAGATACCCATTTTTGCGGAAATCATGAACCAGAATTTCCG
>DATAPK010000463.1:0-2342 GCA_036265245.1 Tepidisphaeraceae bacterium
TGTGCTGAAAACCAGGGGCGTGGATCAGGCGGGCGACATGGACGCGCCTCCGGGTATGTGAGGATTCCGTGTGTAGCCGGCGAGCTTGCTCGCCGTGAGAACCGCCAGCAAGCTGGCGGGCTACACAAGATTTTGATTTAAGAAGGCCGCGAGTCACTAAGACTCGCGGCCTTTTTTATCTCCCCAATTTCCTTGTCGCATTTCCCGCCCCGCGCGCATCTTATGCTATGACTGCCCCAGGCGATGATTTCGGAGGCTAATTGGTCGAGCCGGATGAGGAATTGGTGGAACGCACACGACGCGGCGAACGCGAAGCTTTCTCACGACTCGTCCAACGATACCAGCGGCCCGCCATCGCGGTCGCGAAATCGATCCTCCACTGCTCCCACGACGCCGCCGACGCCGCGCAAGACGCGTTCGTCTCGGCGTACGAGCAACTCAATCGCCTGTGGTCAGCCAAAAAATTTGGCGCCTGGCTCCTGAAGATCGTCCGCCGTCAATCGCTCCTTGCATTAAGGCGGCAGAAAACACGCGATCAGCGCACCGTCGCCGCCGACATGGAATCGCAAAGCGATCCCAGAAATATCGAGCCTGCGTCCGTCGATGTGATCTCGCTGATGGCCCGCTTGCCCGAACAGGAATGCGTGGTCGTTTCGCTGCGGCATCTGGAGGATCTTTCGATCAACCAGATCGCCCAAATCACAGGCCGCCCGGTTGGAACGGTGACAAAACAGCTTTCGCGGGCCCATGCGCGGCTGCGATCTTGGCTGGATGAACAGAAATAAACCATGAAGACGCCTCCAAACGATTTTCAACGCATCGAAGCGGCTTTCCAGAATGCCCGGCACGAACTGCATGAGGATGCTTCAATGGTCGCGCGGATCGAGCGGCGAATCGCCGGCATCACGATCCAGCCGCCGTCGCGGGCTTTTCACTGGTCGGCCTTAACGTGCCTGATCACCTTCGCTCTGGGTCTGACCTTATGGTGCACCTTGGGCCCGAACCCTTCGCTGCCACAAAACAATGAACACGCCTCGCAATCGACGGACAATATCGGATTGGAAATCGGCGATGCCAGGCTCGTCGAGCATCTCGCCGCCATGATGAACGATCGCAGCGTGCTGGTGATCTGGAGCTGCCAGGGGAATGGGATTTCTGCGGAATCCCCCGACTTCGTCGAACATCGCGCCGGCAAGTATCGCTTTCGCCGGCTCAGTCAAACCCAGCTTGCCAATGGCCGAACACTGATTTGTTCGCTTTTCACCCCCGATCCGGACGTGCATCCCACATTCGATCCCCCCGCCATCAGTGTCAGCTCATCCGATGGCAGCACGATCCGATTCAGCGCGTCGCCGACGCTGGCTTCAGATATCCAACTAGCCGATGCCGTGCGTGCCGCCGGGTTTGGTGGAAGCGAAACAAAAAAAATCCTACACGAAGTTCAAACGCGAAATGATTAACCAGGCACGCCGATGCCTGAGAAAGATCCCCATGAACCGCCTGACGATTCTGCTCTGCGTCTGCTCGATTTTCCTGATTGTTACTTCAAAAGCAGAGGACCTCGCCCCATACAAAGTGAAAGCCACCGCCAGTCGCACCGGCGATGAAATTCAAGTTTCGATCGCTATCTCAAGCGTCAAACCCGGCCTTGTTCCCATGCCACAACCGCCGCTCAAATCCCAAATCAAATTGCCTCAAGGGGCCACGATGATCACGGAAACAAGATCTGCCCCAAAGATAACGATGCATGACGGTCAGACCGCAATCATGGTGATGGGACAGGGCGCGCGGGCTCCCGCCGGCAGTCAGCCCGCCGATCCAACCGAGCTTGAATCGGGCACGAAAGTGGAACTCATCAGCATCAAAGGGCAGGACAAACTTCTTGTCGTGTGCACTGTGATCGAGAACAGCGCGACCGTCTGGGCAGATGCTGCAACCATCCCAGTCACCTCAAAAGACAGCGCTGATTCCAAATGAATCGCGCCCGCCCGATCGCACCCGGGGCAATTGCATGTGGCCATTTCTGTAGCTGCGACGCCTGCGTCGCCTCTGTTCTCGATCTAAGATCGAGGGCGACGCAGACGTCACAGCTACAAGTTCGACTCCAGTACAGCGTACATGCGATTGCACCGATTCCCGCCTGCCCTCAATGAGTTCAAAATTCACTCCTCCCCTGCAAACAATTTGAGCGTTTTCGCATCTCATACGGATCAAGATTGCTCCGCGCGCTCAAGATAGGGACAGGCGCAGACGGACTTGATCACCTCTGGCGTGAGCTTGCGATACGCGTCTGTGCCGGCATTCAATAACGCGTCGTAATCTTCATAACTCCGGTTGCTCAG
>DATAPK010000464.1:0-6863 GCA_036265245.1 Tepidisphaeraceae bacterium
TTTTGAGGAGCACGCCGCGGAAGACCAGGTTGGCGCGATATATGGTTGTAGGCACGCCATCCACCTCGGCAACCCAGCCGGGATAAAATGTATCGTTCAGCACCAGCAATGATTGCCCATTCGTATCGAGATCGATATCGCAACGCTCCCAGTTGTAATGAATTGAGTGAACTTCGATATGCGTAGCCCGAGTTTCCTGATTCGGCAGTGGCGGGGCGTTTCCTTTTTCGTCTGCTTCCAGCACTGCGTTAAAACTCAAATCAAATTCGGGCGAGAGCAACATCCGCTCGCCATATTTCGAGTCAGACGGAATAATCCAATTGCGCACGATGCTTGCCCGTGGCATTGCAGTGGGACGCTTGAAGATTCTGGCAATGGTGACGGGCTGCTGGTCCCAGGTTTGGGGCCGCGGTTGCCAGCCGATCAGATAGGTCATGCTCATGATGTCGGCCAAGCGATTGGCCGTATTACTGTCTGTTGTCAACATTGTCCCGATGAGGTCGGAGTATCGCTCGAGCATCAATCCGCTTCCCCAGATGTTTCCGATGTCGTAATAAAGCCAGCTATCTCCCACCACCATTGGTTTGCATGCCTCCCAGTCGCCTGGTTTTCCATCTGCGTAAAGAAATTGCTCGATCACGCAATAGTTGCTGTAAATTCGATCCAGCGGAGACGATCCCGGCATCGTTTTTTGCACCATGGAATCAGGAAAATGATAGACGTCATTTGGAAGAATCGGATGGACTTGCCGGCTGATGTGAAATAAATCGAAATAACAAACCGCGATCATCACGCCTGCGCCAACCCGCGCTGGAATGATCCTTATTGCGATTGCCGCAATGGCAATACATCCGCCGATGCAGGCCAGGAGGGCGCCAATCAACTGCCCGTGAAAATCCGCCAATCGCTCCGCGTTGGGTTGGGCCTGCGCGAGCGTGAGATGATGGAAAAGCGATTCCTGGTTGGCCAGCAGCGATACAACGATCGCCAGCGCCGCCAATCCAACTGATCCCAGCGCGATCCATCCGAAAATGGCGTGCTGCCGCGTTTCTCGTTTGCCGCGCCAGTTCAGCAGTTGCTGGACGCCCAGCGCCGCCAGCATCGAAAGCGAATAATGAACCAGGATCAGGGTCTTCGCCGGCCAGCGCATCTTCGTAAAGCCCGGAAGATGTGCGTGCGCGATTTGAAAAATCGGTGTGTATTGTCCGCTGGCCAATGTCACACCCAGTGCCATTGTCACCGCGATAAAAATCATCCGCGCGCGCCGAAGCCGGTCGATTCCTTTCCATCCGCCAATCAGCGCCGCGACCGCCAACACCAGCGGCAGGATGCCCACGTATGCCGTGCCAACCCAGAATTCAAAGAGGGTGATCCCCCAGAATTTATGAGGATAGCCCGGCCTTCCAAATAAATACGGCAGCATCAGCGTAACCCAATGCGCCGGATGCACTGAGGCGTCCGACATCAGCGGATCGACATTTGCTTCTCGATCGCTCAAGCCGACGCGCTGCGCAAGCATCAACCATTCGGGCGAGGTAATCGCCGCCGCCAGGAGCGCTGCCAGCGCCAATCCCTGCCATGCCCGAACCGCCGCCGCCCATCCATGGCGATGTGGAAATTCGATCAACGCATACAGCAGCAAAATCAGCGTGCATAAATACCACACATCCGGATGTCCCCCGAGAAATTGGATCGCCATCACAATCGTGAGTTTGGCGAGACTCGGAAATGTCGATTTAAGATTGATGATCCATTTCGCCCCTTGCGGCTTGGGGGATTGGGTGATTTCACCGGCTTGATTCGCGAAGCCGCAAGCGGCCTTGTTTGCCAACTCTCCTGCAAACAACATGGTCCAAGGTGTCCACGCCAGAACCGCCATCGCATAAGGCCATTCCATATACGCAATCGGACAAGTGCCCATTGCGCTACAAATCCCCCCGATCAGCGCCGCCGCTGCGCCACATCCCCACGACTTCAGCAGCCGATACATCCCCGCCATCGCGATGAACGTATGCAGCACCTGGCTTAGCTTTAGTGCGGTGACGAGTGGCAGCAGATCGAAAATGAGATGTAATGGATAAAGCGTCCCCGTTGCCGAATTGCCGAGCGAAAGTTGTCCCCAGGCTTCAAACGGATTCCAAATCGGGAAATGCCCCGACCAGATCATGCGTTTTTGCAACGCGCGCTCGGACAACCATCCCGCCCACACGTCCCGAAGAATCAATGCTTTGCCCGCGAACAGCGAATCCCAGAAAAATCCCACGCAAAGCAGGCCCAAAAGCAAATATGGCCAGCCCACCTCCCACGCACGGCGTACGTGCTTGCGATCGATCATTACGATAGATAATTGACGATTCATTGCGGATTGGCAATGGATACTCAGCAAACATCAATCAGGATACAAAGCCTGATCGTTACGGCTGGGATGTTTTAGTGGGTATAATCCAGCCCATGAAACGCCTTCTTCTGGTTCTCTTTATCCTCTTTCCGTTATCCACGCTTGCCGCTCCAGCCACGACTCAATCCACCCAATTTCTTCGCTACCTTGACATGCCGGATGGCTCGTCGCGCCTTGAAGTGGCCGAAGCTACCTACAAGAATGACAAAGGCGTTGTGGTTCATCTCATCGGTGCAGTTCATATCGCTGACGCGGATTTTTTCGCCGGGCTGAATGAGAGTTTCGATCATTACGATGCGTTGCTGTATGAAATGGTGAAACCGCGCGAGGCCGCCGAGCAAAACCGCCTGCCAACGGCCACCGAGCGCAAAGGTTCATCCCTGGCGTGGGTTGGCAACATGCAGCGTTTCATGCGCGATCATCTTCATCTCACCTATCAGCTGGATGCGATCGATTATGATCGGCCTAACTTCGTCCATGCCGACCTCGATATGCAAACTTTTGCGCAGCTACAGGCCGAGCGAAACGAATCGATGTTCAGCCTGATGGTGCGCTCCGCCATGCACAACTTGGCCAAGGGCGGCGATGATTCTGACGTGAAAAGCCTGGCGCTGCTGGGTGCGCTGATGAGTCCCAACTCATCGCAGGAAATCAAGCGAGCCCTTGCCCAGCAATTTGCCGATCTCGATGACATGATGGACGGCATGGAAGGGCCCAATGGTTCTGTGATCGTCGGCGAACGAAACAAAGTCGCCCTGCGCGTCCTGCAGGAGCAAATCGCCAAGGGCAAAAAGTATTTAGGAATTTTCTACGGTGCGGGCCATCTCAGGTTGATGGAGAAATCCCTCGATGAAATGGGCTTTCACAAAGTCGGCGTCACTTGGCGCACGGCCTGGTACATCGGGCCGCCAGCGCCTGTTCCCACGACGCAGAAAACTACTCCCTGATCCGCGTCTGCACGTTATCCAACACATTCATGAAATTAATGTAGCTGTCATAAGGGGATTCGTAAGGCGAAAAATATTTATGCACGTCGCCGTCCGCCCAGTATTTCGTGCACATATAGTAAAAATGATCGCTGCTCATCAGCTTTCGCCAATCGGTTAAAAGCAGCTCGTCATTCTTTTCCTTCATCGCGCCTTCGAGCTTATACAGTTCGTGCAGCGCGTTGGACTGCATCGCGTTGCCCACCCAGGCGGACAGATCGCGTTCGGTGTCTGCCCATGAAATCGCGTTTGGCACATCGATTTCGCCGACGGGTTCATACTTATCCAGAATTTCGCTGGGCGTCATGAAGCGATTCTCGCGCGATGCCTTCATCACTTCGCCGGGCATGTGGCGGATGAAATCAAAAATCCCCGTCTCCGCCCACTGATGCTCGCCGATTGTTTCGTAATCCATGAACAGATTGCACAACTCGCCGTGCCCGTTGATCTGGCAAATCCATTTGGCGAATTTTTCAGCGTTCAAAGGCCACTGCTCCCACGCCCGGTTGCTGAAACGAAACGCGATGTCATCGCTCAATCGATAATTCTTCAGCAGCAGCTTCATTCGCGGCGCATTTGGCGGGCGATACAAATGATTCGGGCTGCGCGTGCCGAGAATCTGATCGGCGCCCTCGGCGAGGATGCCGTCATATCCCATGTGGCTGACGAAATGCGCTAAGTCATTGTTGTAAATCAGTTCTGTATTGCGAAAGACCCGCGGCTCCTGGTTGAAAAGCTCCTTGATCTTCGCCCGGTGCAAATCCACCTGCGCGCGGAACTCCTCGCGCGAATACATGAACGCCAAGGAGTGAAAATAAGTCTCTTCGAGAAATTCAACGCACTTGGTTTCCGCAAGTTCGCGAAAGCTATCGAGCACTTCCGGCGCTGATTGCTCGAACTGTTCGAGAATCACGCCCGAAAGGGAGAACGCGATTTTGAATCGGCCTTCGTGCATCCGGATCGTCTCCAGAAGCATCTTGTTGGCCGGCAGATAGCACCGGCTGGCGACCTTGCGAAGAATCTCTGCGTTTTTGTGGTCGTCAAAGTAATGACGATCCGTATCGAACACGCTGTAACGCCGCAATCGATACGGCTGATGAACTTGAAAATAAATGCAAACCGAAGCCATGGCTGAGCATGGTATCCGCGAATGACTCAGTGACAAGGTGAGCAAATAAAACGGAATGCTGATGAGGTGTGTGGACGATGAGACATGCTATAAAGCCCCGACCAGTGGTCGCGGGCTTCCCGCCACCAATGGTGGCGGCTTTATGTGCGCCGCCGGGCGAAGAAGCGGATGGCCAGGTTCAGGATGAAAATCATCCCCACCAGCACGACGATCCCTGCCCACGCCTGTCTTTGCAGTTGCGGATCGACATCGGTGGCATCCTTGAAAATCTCGACGGTCAGCGAAGGGAAGGGATTATTGAGATCCTCAAATTTCCTCGGCATATATGCGCTGATGAGGGCGGTGAAAAGCAGTGGGGCGGTCTCGCCGGCGACACGTGCGATGGCCAGCATCACGCCGGTGACCACACTTCCGGTGGCCGACGGCAGGACGACGGTTAGGATCGTCATCGCCTTGCTCGCGCCCAATGCGATCGAGGCTTCGCGATAGCTTTGCGGCACCAGGCGAAGCATTTCTTCGGTCGTGCGCGCCACGATCGGAATCATGATAAACGCCAGCGCCATCGCCCCCGCCCACGCGTTGTGCGCCCCGATGGGCCGAACCAGCAATTCATAGCCCAGGATGCCCACCACGATCGACGGCACGCCCGCCAGCACGTCGGCGATAAACCGCACCGGCGACGCCAGCCACGATCCCGTCTCATATTCCGCCAGATAAACCCCCGTTAGCATGCCAATGGGGATGCCCACCAAGCTCGCGAGCAAAATTAAAACCCCTGTCCCTACCAGTGCATTTTTCATTCCGCCTGGATATCCCTCCATGCCGCGCGGGATCGGCAACTGCGTGAAAAACGCCCAGTTGATCGATCCGATCCCCGTCCAGATGAGATATCCGGTTACTGTCGCCAGCATCGCAACTACAAAAAGCGTGAAGACGATGCAGGTCGCATACATAAACGAGCTGCGCACCGCCCCCAGACGGTCATGAACGGAACGAGCTTGTGGATTTCGCAGAAGATCCATAGTTACGCTTGCAGTTTATCGCTAATGTGCCGCCGCTGTTCGCGAACCCTTGCCGACCACCAGCCACCTTGCCACCACGTTAAACGCCAGCGACATCAGCAGCAGAATCAACGCCACTTCCACCAGCGCCGCGCGGTGGATATCCGTGCTTGCCTCGGCAAACTCATTGGCCAGCAAGCTCGACATCGTCTGCGCCGGCGCGAAGGGGGATGCCGCGATCTGATTGTTGTTTCCGATGACCATGGTGATCGCCATCGTCTCGCCCGCTGCCCGCGCCAGGCCGAGCATTACCGCGCCGAACAATCCGCTGCGGCTGAAACGCAGCATTTCTTTGCTTGATTCCCACCACGTTGCCCCCAGCGCCACCGTGCCTTCAACCTGCGCCCGCGGCACGGCTCGCAGCACGTCTCGACTGACGGCTGCGATGATCGGCAAAATCATGATCCCCAGCACCAACCCGCCCGCGAACATATCCCGCCCCGTCAGTGGAATCGCCACCCACGCCCCCGCAACTTTCGCGTGAAACAGCCACCCCAGCCCGGGCAGGCGCCCGATTGTTTCCTGCAAAAGCGGCTCGATGTGCCGCTGCAAAAATGGACACATGACGAACAATCCCCATAACCCAAACGCGATGCTCGGGATGGCCGCCAGGAATTCGATGAGAAATGAAACAGGCCCCACCAGAAATCGCGGGGCGATTCGCACCAGAAACAGCGCTGCACCGAGACTCACCGGCACCGCCAGCAGAAGAGCGATCACCGAGCTGACCGCCGTGCCATAAATCACCGGCAACGCCCCAAACTTGGGCGGCAGCGTCTCGGTTTCCATCTCCCCATCATTATTAAAAATGATTTTTCCGTCCGCGCCGCGCTTGGGCACATCCTCCAGCGGATTAGGCCGCCAATCGGATTGCGCCAAAAAGCTCCACCCAAACGCTCGCACGCTGGGCAGCGCTGAGATCGTCAACACCACCAGCAACGCCCCGAGCATCAGCAAAACCGTGACCGCCGCCCCCCGCGCCAGCGTGTGCAGCACCACATCGCCGCTGATGCGAAACGCCCGCGACTCCAGCGGCGGCATCATCGAAGATTCAGAGGCGGCTTGCGTCATGCTTTCCCAAAATGCTCGCGGATGAATTCATCACGGAGGCACTGAGGACACGGAAAGAAAAAAAGGATACAGCCACGAATTTCACGAATGGACACGAATAAGACTGCGTTTTCTTATATTCGTGTTCATTCGTGTCATTTGTGGCCAACATTTCTTCTCTTTGTTCTCCGTGCCTCCGTGGCAAAAGTCCGTTTGGATTAGTCAGATTATCTCGCGGC
>DATAPK010000465.1:0-11074 GCA_036265245.1 Tepidisphaeraceae bacterium
GCGAGTTCTTTTTCGGGGAAGGGGTAAAGCTGCTCGACGCGGACGATGGCGATGTCCGGGCACTTGTCTTTCGCGTTCTCTCTCGCATCACGCAGCGTGTAATACACCTTGCCGGTGCAGACCAGCACGCGACGAATGCGATCGGGCTCAGTCACGGAGGCATCATCGATCACCAACTGGAAACCTTTTTCCGTGAATTCTTCAATCGAACTGCTCTTGGCCGGATCGCGCAGCATGCTCTTGGGCATCATCGCAATCAACGGTTTGCGGAATTTGCGGTGCATCTGCCGACGCAGCGCATGGAAATATTGCGCCGGCGTGCTGGGCATGATCACCTGCATGTTGTTCTCAGCGCAGAGCGAAAGAAATCGCTCGACATACGCGTTGGAATGCTCCGGGCCCTGGCCTTCATATCCGTGGGGAAGCAGCATGACGATGCCGTTCATGTATCGCCACTTGCTTTCAGCCGAGGCGAGAATTTGATCGATCATCGGCTGCGCGCCGTTGACGAAATCGCCGAACTGTGCTTCCCAGATCACCAGGTTGCGCGGGTCTGCCGAGGCGAAGCCCCATTCAAATCCAAAGACCGCGAACTCTGAAAGCATGGAGTTCATCACGGTGAAATGGGCTTGTTTGGGATCGATGTGGTTGACGGGGATGTGGGTGACGCCGGAGTTGTAATCGTGGAGCACGGCGTGGCGATGGCTGAAGGTGCCGCGCTCGACATCCTGCCCGGTGAGGCGAACCTGCTTGCCTTCCAGGAGCATGCTTCCGATGGCGAGGAACTCCGCGCAGCCCCAGTCGATATTTTTTCCGGTATTGACGGCTTCGTATCGGGATTCGAGGAGCTTGGCGAGCTTAGGGTGGGGGGTGAAGTTTTCGGGAAGGATTTTGAAGGATTCGGAAACTTTCTTGAGCGTATCGTGCGAGACTTGGGTCTTGGCGCTCCAGTCGGCGCCGGCGCGGCCCAGGCCTTTCCATACGCCGCCGAACGAGGGCAGCTTCAGGCGGGCCTTCACTTCTTTCGCCAGCTCTCTGGCGGTATCCATCCGGCGGCCCACGATCTCTTTCATCTCGTCCAGATCGGCCTGGGTGAGACGATTTTCATCGAGCACGCGCTGAGCGTAAATCTGCCGCGTGGTTTTGTGCTCGGCGATCTCTCTGTACATGAGCGGCTGCGTGAAGCTCGGCTCATCCACTTCGTTGTGCCCGTGTCGGCGGTAGCACCACAGGTCGAGCAGCACATCGACCTTAAATGTCTGGCGGAAGCCGATGGCCAGCTTCGCCGCCCACATGCAGGCTTCGGGATCATCCCCATTCACATGGAAAATCGGGGCTTGAATCGCCTTGGCGACATCGGTGGGATAGGGCGTAAATCGGCCCTGCATTGGCGGGGTGGTGAAGCCGATCTGGTTGTTCACGATGACGTGAATCGTTCCGCCGGTGAGATAGCCGGGAAGCTCGGAAAGATTGAGCGTTTCCGTGACAATGCCCTGCCCGGTGAAGGCGGCGTCGCCGTGGACGCAGATCGGCACGACGCGGTTTCGGCCTGCATCGCCGAAGATCAACTGCTTGCAACGGACGATTCCCTGCTGAATCGGATCGATCAATTCCAGATGCGACGGATTGGGCAGCAGCGAAACCTTGACGGCTAGTTTGTCATTGACTGGACGTTCATTGGCATAGCCCAGGTGATATTTCACATCGCCATCGCCGCCGTCTTCGGTGGCGGTGAGCACGGTGCCCATGAATTCGCTGAGCATCACTTCGTAAGGTTTGTTGAGCACGTGGGCCAGCACATTGAGCCGGCCGCGATGCGCCATGGCGCCGATGAATTGCTCGCCGCCATGAACGGCGCCTTCATCGATCAGGGAATTCATGAGCGGGATCAGGGCTTCTGCCCCTTCAAGACTAAATCGTTTTGACCCAACAAACGCCTTATGAAGGTATTGCTCGAATTCCTCGGAAGCCGTTAGTTGGAACATCAACTCTTCGGTTTCATCCTCGGAGAGCTTGGGCTGATTGAGGATGGGCTCCATTCTGGCGGTGAGCCAGTCGCGCTGGATTTTGTCGGAGATGCCGATGAATTCGACACCGATGGTGCGGCAATAGGTCATCCGCAGTTTTTCGATCAGATCGCGCAGGGTGCCGTCGGTTTCTCCGAGGAATCCGCCGCGACCGACCTGACGGTCGAGGTCTGCGGATGTCATGCCAAAGTTGGAGAGATCGAGCAGGGGATGGGTGGGGCGGTCGTGGCCGAGCGGATCGAGATGAGCGACAAAATGCCCAAGCTCGCGGTAGCTGTGGACGAGATCGAACACGCCCATGTTGAGCGGCCCGGTGGGCAGCGTGGGGCGGTCGCCTTCGTCGCCGCTGCGCTCCAGGCCGACTTCAAAGCCGGCGAAGAACGCCCGCCACTGCTCCGGCACGGAGCGCGGGTCCTTCAGGTATTGCTCATGGAGCTGGTCGATATATTCGGCGTTGGCCCGATTAACGAAATCAAATGGCTCTGAGGACATAAATTTCTCACACCAACCAGAAAAAATGCCCGCAACAGACGATAGGTGCTCAATGCGGGGGGTCAGGATTTTAGACCAGTCGAGGCCGGTTGGAAACAGGCGATTTAGAAAGCATCTTTATGAAATATCGTCGATCCCATGAAGATGGGATGAAAGCCGCCCGGATGGATGGCAAGGCAAGCCGGCATCAATACTTAGGGATGGGAATTAGTTGGCGTTCCGAAGCAGGCTTTTGAAGAGCCGAACGCCGCCCAGGACAAGAAGTCCGGCTGCGCCCGTCCAAAAAGGGGAGGGCAGAGGCAGCAAGGGCAATTCTGTCGGCGGCTCTGACTTGTTGGCCAGGATTAGGCGAGGCTTGAAGGGGGCCCATTCATGCGAGATCACGCTTGGTGATAAATCGGTAATCTGCGGTAAGATGTTTTCTAGTAACGAGTTGCGAATAGATTCGCTTGGCCCCAAGTAATGCAGCACACATTCTGGAACGCCGTTAAGGTGTGGGGAAACGGCTCCATCCGTTTTTGATTCGGCGGCGAATACATTCGGCCCAAAACTACCCACAACGATTGCCAAGGCGGTCGCCACAAACATCCTGCGACTCATTTTAGCCTCCATGAATTCCCATTATCTTCTTTTCCCGTAGGTACAACCGAGAGCAACGGCAATGCCAAAGAGGTAGACCGCGATAGCAGATAAATAATTCCATTTTTCGGACGTTAGCGAGGCATTTAAGTGCCCAATTGACGCGGCATTAGGATTGGTTTGCTTGGAAGATGCGCAACGACTGGCGGGGAATTTATGCCTGAAGATCAATCTGGGGAGTCTATTTGGTGCTGGATGATTAAAACCGCCAACTGATCAGGAGCCGGTTACTCGCAATAGCACCTTGCCCATTGGCCCGGCGTGCAATCGCTCGAAGGCATCGAGCAGTCGGTCGAATGGGAAGACTGAATCGACGATCGGGCGAGCGCCGCTTTGCTTGAGGATGCGGACGATTTCGATCCAGTGCTGGCAGCTTTGGGATGCGGTGTAGGCGGAGATGGTGACGCCGCGGATTTGGATGCGGCGGAAGAAGAGGGTGGCGGTGTTGAATTGCGGCACCGGGCCGGCGAGACGGCCGACACAACTGACGCGGCCATTTTCAGCGAGCACGTCGATCATCTGGCTGAAGAGCGATCCGCCGATGTTGTCGATGGCGAGATCGACGCGGCGGTCTTTCAGGAATTCCTTTATTCGTCTTCGCAATTGAGTGTCGTTGGGATCGAAGAGGGCATCGGCGCCGAGTTGGCGAAGTTTTTCGGATTTCTCGGCGCTGCGAGAGAGGCCGATGACGGTGTGGCCCATCGCTTTTGCCAAATGAACTGTGGCCACACCCACGCCGCCCGAAGCGCCGCTGATGAGGACGACGCCTTGGCCCGGCAAATCGGGCCATTGGGTGATCGCCTGAAATGCGGTGAGATAAACCAGGGTTGCGCCGGCGGATTCTTGGTCTGACCAATCGGGGGGCGGACGGACGAGCGATTCGACTGGCACGGCGACGCGCTCGGCGAAGGTGCCCGCGCGATTCACGCCGATTTCGCTTCGCACCAGCGCCACTTTTTCGCCGACTTTGAAATCGCCGGCGTTTTTGCCGAGCGATTCCACGATGCCGATGCCATCGCGTCCGAGGATATGGGGGAAAGTTGGGCGGGCGGGATATTGGCCTTCGGTGAGATAACGGTCGGCGGGATTTAGGCCGGCGTATAAGACGCGAATCACGGCTTCGCCATCGGCGGGTTGGGGATCGGGGGCGTCTTCAAGCTTGAGCTTTTCGAGTCCGCCGAGGGATTGCAGGAGCCAGGCGCGCATATTTCACGGGGATAAATTAAGGAACTTAAACGTTATGGAAGCAGGTCTGATATCCTGACAAGTTCGTTCGGTGCCGCCAGCGGTGCGACGGAATCACTCTCGCCGAGAACGCGTATTTGAGAATAGCGTCGGCCTCGAGCCAGCGTTGTGTCGGCGATAGTCTGACGGTGCACATGAAGCAGGCGGCTTTCGATGTCGAGCACCCAGTAATCCTCGATGCCGACCCCGGCGTAGATTTCGGCTTTTTCGCCGAGATCAAAAGCCAGCGTGGTAAGGGCGACCTCGACAACCAACACCGCAGATCGCGGCCGGCCCGATGTCAACGAGTCGCGAACGTTACCTGTGACGAGTGCAATATCAGGTTCAGGCTCTTCATTCACACCAGTTCGTAGCGGTAATTGCACTCGAATGGCGTAACCTTGCGCAAATATTCTGTTCATGGCTTGCGTGATCAGCATGATCGCGACGCCATGCGGTTCTCCTTGTGGCGGCATTTCAATGATCTCCCCATTGATTAACTCGACATGTTCGTTGCGGAAGGAGCCGGCGGCCGCCATCTGGTAGTATTCCTCATACGTCCATCGCGTTTTGCGGCGGGGCTTGTCTAAAGGGGCGGGCATGGGCGACTATTCTAACCCATTTCGCCTAGAATTGTCATCCAAATGCCCAAGAGCAAAAGCTTCTACATCATCGATGGCCATGCCCAGATTTTTCGTGCCTTCTTCGCGCCGTTTCGGGATTTGACCAGCCCCACTGGCGAGCCGACCAAGGCGACGTTTGTGTTTGTGCAGATGCTTCTGAATCTCGTGCAGCATCGCAAGCCGGATTATCTGTGCATGGTGATCGATAGCGGGGATGAAACGGTTTTTCGGCGCGATATTTATCCGGAATATAAGGCTAATCGAACCGCGCCGCCGCCGGAGTTTGAGCCGCAGGAGGAGCGGATTATTCAGATCGTGCGGGATGCGGGCGTTCCGATCTTCGTCAAGCCGGGGTTCGAGGCGGACGATCTGATCGCGACGATGGCACATCGGCTTTGCGATGCGGATTTTGAAGTCTTCATGGTTTCCAAGGACAAAGATCTTCGCCAAATCCTAACGTCCTGCACGCACATGTACGACGTGCAGGCGGATGAAGTGATTGATGAAGCGAAGATGGCGGAGAAGTATGGCTACACGCCGGCTGAGGCGATCGAAGTGCAAACGCTCATGGGCGACAACACCGACAACGTGCCCGGCATCCCGGGCGTGGGGGAGAAGACGGCGGTGAAGCTGGTCAAGAAATATGGCTCGGCGGATGAGATCCTCAAGCACCTTGATGAACTGACGCCGAAGATGCGCGAGAATTTTGAGCAGCATGGCAAGGTGCTACCGATGACGCGGCAACTAGTCACGTTGAAAACCGATGTGGATTTTGAATTCGATCCGGAGTTGTGCAAATTCATCGGATTGAATCGTGAGGTACTCAAAAAGAGTTTTACCGAGTTGGGATTTTCGGGGTTGTTGAAGCGATTTGGGTTGGAAGGGGGGGAAGTAAAAGAGGATGCTAAACCGCAAGCGAGCAAGGCGGCGTTACCGAAGAGGTTTGATGAGGGATTGTTCGCGAACATCGGTGCGGCTGAAACGGAGACTCCTGAAGCGCCGACGCTCTGCACTGGCGACGAGTGTGACTATCGTCTCATCGACAACGATCAGGCGTTCGAGCAATTCCTTAAGGAACTAAAACAGCAAAAGCGTTTTGCTTTCGACACCGAAACCACGTCGCTTGAAGCAGTGAGCGCGCAGCTTGTGGGTATGAGTTTCAGTTGGAAAGAGGGGCAGGGGTTTTACGTGCCTGTGAAAGGGCCGGCGGGGTGTCAAACGCTGGAGTGCGACAAGGTGCTGGCGGCGCTGAAACCGATTCTTGAGAATCCGAAGATTGAAAAAGTCGGCCACAACATCAAATACGATCTGATTGTGATGCGCGCGGCGGGGATTGAGGTGAAGGGGGTTGTTGTCGATTCCATGATTGCGGGATTTCTGCTGGATGCGAGTCGGATGGCGTATGGCATTGATGGGTTGGCGCGTGATCTGCTCAACTTCAAAAAAATCGCGACGGATGAATTGATCGGCAAGGGGCGGGCACAGATCACGATGGATCGCGTTGAGCTGGCGCGCATCGCGCGCTACGCGGCGGAGGATGCGGATATCGCATTTCGGCTGGCGGATCGATTCGATAAGCAACTGGATGAAATTCCCGCATTGCGAAAGCTGAATGACGATCTTGAAACGCCGCTCATTGATGTGCTGGTTGAGATGGAAACCAACGGCGTGGCGATCGACCAGAACATGCTGAAAGAGCAAAGCGTCGTCCTCGGCGATCGCGTGGAGATTCTTCGTGCACAGATTCACGAACAGGTCGGCTTTGAATTCAACATTGATTCGCCGAAGCAATTGGCTGATGTGTTATTCAATAAGTTGAATCTTCCAACCCAAAAGCGCACCAAGACTGGCCATAGCACGGATGTTGAAGTGCTCGAACGTCTCTCGCTCAAGCATCCGGTGCCAAAGCTGATTCTGGAATATCGCAGTTTGGTGAAATTGAAGAATACGTATCTGGATAATCTCACGCAATATGTGAGCGAAAAAACCGGGCGAGTGCATGGCAGCTTCAATCAAACCGGCGCGATCACCGGGCGATTGAGCATGTCGGACCCGAATTTGCAGAACATTCCGATTCGCACCGATGAAGGGCGGCGAATTCGTCTGGCCTTTGTCGCGGGCAAGCCGGATCACGTTTTGATGACGGCGGATTATTCGCAGATTGAGCTGCGCGTCCTGGCGCATTTCACTGAAGAGCCGGCGTTGATGAAGGCGTTTGAGCAGGATGAAGATATTCACCGCGCCGTCGCCGCCGAGGTGTTTAACGTCGCACCGGATCAAGTGACGCGCGATCAGCGCGGCCACGCCAAGACGATCAACTTCGGCATCGTGTATGGCGTTACCGCGCAGGGTTTGGCCCGGCGAATCGAGGGCCTCAACGTCAAATCCGCGCAGGAATTAATCAACGCCTACAACAAACGCTTTCCGTCCATCGCGACGTTTCTGCAGAAGTGTGTGATGGACGCGCAGGCGCATGGATATGTTGAAACGATTCTTGGTAGGCGTCGGCCGGTGACGGACATCAACTCCGGCGTGCTGTCGGTGCGCAATGGCGCGGAGCGCGCGGCGATCAACGGTGTCGTCCAGGGCTCCGCGGCTGATCTGTTTAAGATTGCGATGAATCGGGTTTACAAACGGCTGAAGGCGGACAATCGGTATAGCAAGATGCTTCTTCAGGTTCACGATGAATTGGTCTTTGAAACGCCGGTTGAGGCGGTTGAAGCGGATGCCGCCATCATCCGCGAAGAAATGACCGCGGCGATGAAGCTCAAAGTACCACTTAAGGTGGAAGTAGGGTGGGGGAAGAACTGGGGCGAGGGAAAATGAGTTATTGCAATCGTCGCTTCCAGATTCGGCGCGAGCGTGCGGTATGCACTACGACGAAGATAATCACCACATTGGCTTCTCGACGAAAATAAATCGCATATGGAAATCGCTTCATCAGGGCACGACGGACATTTTTGTGGACGACAGGAAATGAATCCGGGCGCTCGGCCAACACGTCGAATGCTAAATATGCTTCGTCAATAAATTCTCCCCCCGAGTGTCGGATTCCGCCGATCGTACCAATCCGCTGCCTGTGTCAGGTCGCTAACGACTTGCGGACGCAGTTGGATTGCCAGTTTCATTTCTTGCGTCGCTTGCTGAAATGTCCGCGGATTTGAGCCTTCGCATGCGCGAGCGTAATTGCGGTTGCCGGATTGGCATCGTGTTCTGCAACTCGCTGATCAACTAGCTTCCGATGCTGTTTTGGAATTTGCACAGTCTGTGGTTCTTTAACGAGGCTGTCCCAAATATCCTGCACAAGGCGGAGCCTTTGTGCGGGGTCAAGGTCCAACACCTGACGTTTGATCTGGGCTACCGTCATCTAAGCGCGACGATAGTCAGATAGGATGGATTTTTCAACGGCGACAATTCAGGGAAATGCCCCTCAGTGATGATATTCGAGTATTGTGCGGGGCCACATCGACATTGTTTACCCGGCGGCGGTGCGCAGGTATCCGCTCACCGGCGGCACCAATCTTGCTTTAGCAATACCGGTAATGTCTTTGCAATGCTGGACAAACTTCAGGCCGCCACCGGCAATAAATTCATGTTTCGCTGCGTTAATTGGTTGGCCAATCAGCCGCTGGATTGAAATATTCGGGTTGATGAATCGATTAACCATGACATGGCGGTCATTGGTGATGATGTTGCTTTTAAGATGAGAGTTCGCCCATGTTGAAACCAAGTTTGTTTTCCAAGCGCGACCGGCCGGAGTATCCTGTCAGGCTTTGGTTGGTTTTACTTGGAATACTGGCATTCGCGGGGGGAACATACGCGTCGCATTACGGCCCCAACGGACGTGGCGAGGATTTTTGCGACCAAGTCAACCGTGCAGCCATCGCTGATGATACGAAGCTTCTGGATTCTGCCTTGGCTGCGCATTCTGTAAGCAGTTGCGATCAGGTAGATCGTCGATGCCTGGAAAATGCGTTCCGGGTGGCGGCCTCGCTGGGTCACGAAGAAATTATCTCGAAATTTTTGGCGGCGGGCATGGACCCCAACGCCTGCACCCCGGCCGGTGGAACCGCGCTGATGCACATCGCCGGCCACCCGCATTCAGCCGCCATTGCCCGCCTGCTTATCGCCGCCGGCGCGGATGTGAATCTCCGCGATAAGAATGGCCAGAGCGCTGCCGATCATGCGATGCAGGAAGGCGACAGCGAATTGATTCAGGTTCTTCAAGATCAGCGGCATGAAATGAAGCAATAACGCCCATAATTTTCTTCCCGCTTTGTTCGCATCGGGCTACAATTTTGCCGTGGAGTTGGAAGACCCGAGTATTGAGTTCAAGCCTATCGCGGACAAACGTCCGCTGATTCCCGAGCCGCTGCCGGTGCGATTGTTGACAGTGGAGGATGCTTCGCTTCCCACCGCTTCGGGCCTGGAAGTCCAGCTCGATGATTTTTATGTTCGTATGTTGAAGTTCGAGCGCGATGCGAATTCGCACGATCTCATTTATCACGCCGACAATTTTTCACTTCGGTTTCAGGTCATCGAAAAATCGCCCGAGCGAGATTCGCTTCGCCCGCTCATGATCGAAGTGCCGCGATTGAGTGAAATCGAGCAGCAACTGATCGATCGCGAAACGGAATACACCCGTCAGCGAGGGCTGAGCGCGGGCGAAGAGCGGCTGGTTCTTCAGGACCCCGCGGGAAATTGGATTGAGATTGTTGAGTACAGGGCGATTTGACGTGGTACAATGAACTCGCCGTGTTTCAGGGAAAACCTATCATCGGCCTGGCCGGGGGAATCGGCAGCGGCAAAACTTTTGTGGCTCGTCTTTTTGGCCAGCAGGGGTGTCTTGTCATCAACTCCGACGAAATGGTGC
This sequence comes from Tepidisphaeraceae bacterium, assembly GCA_036265245.1. Taxonomy (GTDB): domain Bacteria; phylum Planctomycetota; class Phycisphaerae; order Tepidisphaerales; family Tepidisphaeraceae; genus DATAPK01. The sequence goes on from DATAPK010000465.1 coordinate 9,879, forward strand.
ATCACGTCTATCGTGACACGCAGGTGAAGCACACGCTGAAGCAGTGGTGGGGGCCGATGATTTTTGATCCCACCGGCGAAATTGACCGCTCGGCGATCGCGCGAAAAATATTTAATTACCCGGCAGAACGCACTCGCCTCGAGCGATTGATCCACCCTATAGTGAACCTGCATCGAGAGCAGTTGATGAAATCAGCCGCTAACGATCCGGCGATCAAGGCCTATGTCTGGGACACGCCGCTGCTCTTTGAAACAGGATTGAACAAGCTTTGCGACGTGGTCGTTTTCATCGATGCGCCCAGAGAGTTTCGTTTGGAGCGACTGCGCAGCCGAGGCTGGGATGAGCCGGAATTGGCCAGGCGAGAAAAATCGCAAATGCCACTGGACAAGAAGGCCGAAATATCGGATTATTCGATTGTCAATTCCGCAGACGCGGAATCCGTAGGCGGTCAAGTCCGAGAAGTGTTTTCCCGTATTCTCGAACGTTTAGCGTCAATATCCGAACCGAGTTAATTTCCCGTCGGTTCCATGAGGGTGATTCGGCGGGTTGATTTGACCGCGACAGCTGTATAGGATGTACATAACCTTAAGCTTAAAGCAGCTTGGTTTTTCCCCTTCGATGAGTGAAGGTTTTTCCGGAAAAAGCTACTGGCAGCGGACATTCGGCAGCGGCCGGGTGTAAAGGTTCTTAATCTCCCTAAAGCATAATGTGTTTCGCACCGTGCGAAACGGGCGTTCGGCCCCGCTGGGCAGGCGCCAGTAAAACCCCCATTTATTTTCCCCAAGGATTTACGCCGACGTGGGTCGGCGAAGCATCGTTATCGGAGAGCCATCATGGCGAAAACCCAATCGCGTACACGTCGTTCCCCTTCTCAATCCACCGAACCACAAGAAGAATCGCAACCGTCGGCCAGCACTGCCATCGAAGCGCCGGAAGAGCCAAAAGCTCCGCCCGCCCGTGCTGAAAAGACAGAAGATGTCGGCAGCTTTGACGCTGAGACCAATGCCAAATACGAGCAGGTCAAGGGCGGCAAGCTGTTCATCAAGGATCTCCAGCAGATGGACACCCATCAGCTTCACGAGATCGCCAAGCAGGAAAACATCTCCGATTATGTCGGCCTGAAGAAGCAGGATCTGATCTTCCAGATCCTTCGCAGCCGCATCCGTCAGAACGGCCTGATGTACGGCGAAGGCGTT
>DATAPK010000466.1:0-4833 GCA_036265245.1 Tepidisphaeraceae bacterium
GGCGTCGCCGGATCGCAAACAAACGTCGCTAACTTTTCGACAGCGGCTAGAATGAATGATTTTGGTCAGATTGTTTTTGATAGCAGTACTCTGATCTGGACGCCGACCTCTCCAAACTCGCCAGACGGAGCATTCACCGCAATGAATGACATGCCCGCAAATCTCCTCCAGTCTCAGTCACATGGGGTTAATGCTTCCGGGCAGATTGTCGGCGGAAACGTTTTGACCGGTGTCAGCGGCCCGCAAGCATTTCTTTGGACGCCAACTACCCCGAACGGATCAATGGGACATCGCACCGATTTGGGTAATCTTCCCAACGGCGGATTGGACTCACAGGCGCTAGGAATCAATGACATTGGCCAGATTGTGGGTATTGGCAGAGACGCTAACAGCAGCATACGCGCTTTTCTTTGGACGCAATCTGACGGCATGGTGAATTTGAATGGACTTCTTGATTCGAGCGGCACTGGTTGGTCGCTTGGTTTCGCTAATTCGATTAACAACCTTGGACAAATCGTCGGTGATGGCTTTTATGATCCTGATGGTCCCGGTGGCACACCCGGGGTGGCACATGCTTTTCTCCTTACACCTGTCCCCGAACCCTCTTCTCTTATCGGATCGTTTTCTATTGCAATTCTTTCCATACGATATCGGCGCGGAAGATATCAATCGTCGCTTTCCAGATTGCTGAATTAGCTTTTATAAAGTGCCGATGAATCGCCCCATTCTAAGCAATCCAAATCCGAATAGATTTGCGCTCTCACGTAACGCATTTTTGGCCTGATACCGACCGGCAATGGCCACAAGCCACGTCGCGAAACTACAGAGCGCTGTGATAATTGGCATTCCCTCCCTCTCCCTCTATTATCAACCGAGGTGACCACCGCCGCGACATCTTCACGAGCCTCTTTGGAGGACACCTTCGCCGCCCTGCGCGCCAAAAAACAAATCGCCATGATGCCCTTCATCGCCGCGGGCTATCCCGACCTGGCCAGCACCGTCGCCACAATCCCCGCCCTCCAATCCGCTGGCGCGAACCTCATCGAAATCGGCTTCCCCTTCTCCGACCCCATCGCCGACGGCCCCGTCATCCAGGAAGCCTTCGTTAAAACCCTCGCCAAAAAAATCCGCGTCGCCGACATCTTCAACGCCGTCAAAGAAGCTCGCCCCAATGTTTCGATCCCCCTCGTCGCGATGCTGAGCTATAGCGTGGTCTATCGCTACGGCATCGACCGATTTGTAAAAGAAGCAAAGGCCGCCGGGTTCGACGGCCTGATCCTCCCCGATCTTCCGCCCCCCGAGGCCGAAAAGATTTGCAGCCTGGTTCAGGCCGGCGGATTGGATACGACCCTTCTCGTCGCACCAACCACCACCGCCGCACGCCGCAAAGAAATCGCCCGTCTCTCCAGCGGCTTCATTTACTATCTTTCCGTCTCCGGCATCACCGGCGAGCGCGACCGCTTGCCCGCCGACTTGGAGGCGAATCTCAAACAGCTAAAAAGCCTCGGCGACACCCCCGTTTGCGTCGGTTTCGGCATCAGCAAACCCGAGCATGTCGCCCAGCTTGCGGGCGTGGCAGATGGGGCCATCGTCGGCACCGCCTTCGTCCGCCGCATGACCCAGCACGCCGCCGAAGGCCCCACAGGAATCGCAAAAGCATGTGGAGATTACTGTCGCGAATTATTGTCCAAAGTACGTACGGGATAATCCGTTTTTTCGCGTAGCCGCGAGCTTGCTCGCGTTGCCCGCCGGGCACCGCGAGATAAAACGCCGTTTTATGACCCATTTGCAGGTTCGATAACCAAAACCGACCAGCGAGTCGATTTAATATAAAATTCATCCACTCCTCTAACCACCCCCCCCCTAGAGTGTCCTTGATATGGAACCCTCGACTCCGCCGACCGATCCTCGCCAGACGGGAACCGCGTCGCAGGGCCCAAGCGACGGGTCGCTCGTTAGCCGGGTGCTCGCCGGAGATCGAAAAGGGTTCGACGAATTAGTGCTTCGGTATCAGCGGCAGGCCGTCGCAGTTTCATACCGCCTGCTCGGCAACACGCAGGATGCGATGGAGGTGACGCAGGATGCGTTCCTGAAAGCCTTCACCAGCCTTGACTCGCTGCAAAAGCCCGAAGCGTTCGGCGGCTGGTTGATGCGAATCGTTTCCAACCTTTCGCTCAACTATCGCCGCAGCAGAAAAATCCGGCAGCAGCTTCCGCTGGACGATGCTTTCGGAAATTCGCAATCCGAGCAAACCGAAGGCTCCAGCGAATGGATGAACGCTGGCGGCGATCCCGAGCACCTGCTCGAAAGCCGCGAGATGGGCGTCAAGCTGAAGGAGGCCCTGAATCAGTTGCCCGAAAAGCAACGCCTCGCGATCCTGCTTTTCACGATCCAGGAAATGCCCCAAAAGCAGGTGGCCGAAGCTCTGGAATGCAGCGTGGAAGCCGTGAAATGGCACGTGTTTCAAGGAAGAAAGAAGTTGAAAGAGTTGTTGAAGGAACATTTGTGATATGCAAATGACGCGCGACGAACTTGAATTTGCGATCAGCCGGTATATCGACGGCACGCTCAATCCCCTTGAGCAGTCGACCATCGAAGAAATACTGGCGTCCGACGCAAGCGCGCGCGCTCTGCTTGATGAATATCGCCGGCTCGACGCGGTCGTGAAGACCGCGATGCCGCTGCCGGAAATCGCATGGGATCAATTCGCCGCCGGCATCTCTCAGGAAACTGCCAAGTGCGATGTTTCGGTAAAGCATTATCAATTGGCAGCATGGACAAAAGTCGTCTCACTCGCCGCCATGATCGCCATCGCATTCGGCGTCGCCTTTGAAATGCGTCATCGAGACAGTTCCATTTCCGACGTGCAAACCGGCTCCGTCGCGGTGAATTCAACGCCGGTGGATGTGGAGATTTCCGCCCCCACCGCCGTTGCCGCCGCCCCGGTCAACGATATCACCATCGGCCAGCCCTCCGGTTTCGCCGCCGCCAACTTCCGCGGCGCCGATTCCATCATCTCCGCGCCATCCAGCATCTGGATCGCCAGCGGCGAAGGCTCGCAAGACACCGACCCATCCCTGTACTAACGCCAATCATTCAATGTATAAATCACGGATGAACACGCACAAGCACAGATTGAAAGGACTTCGATTTCTACCTCATCTGTGTTCATCTGCGATCATCTGTGGCTCCATCTTTCTCGCTCTTATTCCAAGCGCCGTTCACGCCCAGCAAACCTCCGCGCTGATTAACCAGCAACTCGATCAACCCTTCGAGCTGACGCTGAAAGACACGCCCCTGCCCGATGCCCTCAAACAAATCGGCAACGCCACCGGCGTGCGCATCGACCCGACCGATTCCGTGTACAACCTCCTCCCCTGGGGCGAGCAAACCACCATCAACGCCAAAATCGCCAACCAAAGCCTCCGCCAAGCCCTCGACGCCATCGCCCGCAAACTCGGCTTGATGTTTGTGCTGAAAGAGGATTACGTCGAACTTCGTCCCGTCCCCGCCCTCGCCCGCCTCGGCCGCCGCGCCACGATGCAAGAACTGGGCGTACTCGACACCCTCTCTGCAACCGCCCTTTCATCGAACAGCGACACCATGAAAATCCCCGCTTTGCTCGACACCATCGACCAAAAACTCGTCGAGCTCAAATCCCCCTTCGCCATCGAAAACCGTCTCGGCGACCGCTTCAACGATCGCCAGATTTCTTTGGGAAGAAACGCAACCCTCATCTCCGCCCTCGAATCCATCTCCCAGCAAACCGAAGGCACCTGGTATCCGTGGGAGAAAAGCATCGTCATCGTTCCCAAGGAAGAACAAATCCGCAATCAGCTCAACAAAACAATCTCCGTCCGCTGGGACAGCGTCGATATCGAGCAGGTACTTCAGGAACTCTCCCAGCGCAGCAGCGTTCCCTTCTCTTTCGAAGCCGGCGCCGTCCAACGCGTCCCCGTTGAATACCGCAAAGTGCGTTTATTCCTCCAGGAAGTCCCCATCAAGCAAGCGTTGGAAACCCTGAGCAGCGTCACCGGCCTGGGCTACAGCGTCACCGAAGACGGCGTCTACATCTGGAACGCCGCCGTCACATCACCCGCCGCTCGCGATCCCGTGATGGCCATGATCCAACTCGGCAACGGCATGCAACTGCTCGTCCCTCAATCCAAGATTCCGCCGGATGTCAGGGAATATCTCAACCAGAAAACCAACAGTGAAATCGACCGCCTGCGAAAGCAAATGAAGGATGAAGGGTTTGTGCCGACGTCTCAACCCGCGACACATCCGGCAAGAGAAGATTTGTAATTTCCTCTCGCGATTGTAAACCACACCGATAACCAGCCCACCACTTGATCGGGACGATGCTTTGCTGACCATGTCGAACAGGAGCATTGCACCCTCGCAATGGTTGTGTGCCACCCGAATCGGCGCGCGTGCCCATTGAATGGGCGCCGCTCCCCTTTAAATGGGACAGCAACATAACGGGTTTAACGTACTTCTCATTCGCTTGGCAAGACAGGAAAACCGATTCGCGCGCAAGGAAAATCGCGTGGGACACAGTTATATCCTCTGCGCACGGCGCGCGCTTCGGGTGGAGCACAGGCTGATTCGCTTGAGGCGTGGGTGTCAGCCGTGAGAACGCGAGCTTTAGTTTGAAGAAAGCAAGAAAAGCAGGGAATGCTGAAATGCCTGATCGTCAGCCTGTGATTATCATTTTATGTGCGGGCCGAAGACGAAAAGAATCAGCAGCGCCACCCCTGCGATCACCAGCCCCACAATCGCCAGCCCCCAGAAATTCCCCGCCCCGCTCACTCCCATATCCGGGTGATCGAA
>DATAPK010000467.1:0-6991 GCA_036265245.1 Tepidisphaeraceae bacterium
TGCAACCGCGTGATGCCCGACCCCATCGTTTTAACGATTCGCCATCCGCCGAAAACCGTGCCCAGCGCGATTGCCGCGTGACACGCCAGAATAATCCACAGCGCAATCTCATGCTGATGGCCAAACATCGAGAAATGTCCGACCGTCCACTGCGTCTTGCCCGCCGCGATCAGAAGCATCACGATGATGCCCATCGTCTTTTGCGCATCATTTCCCCCGTGGCCCAGACTATAAATGCCCGCCGAAACAAGCTGTAGCCTGCGAAAGAGCCGATCCACCTTGTGAGGCGTCGATCTCCGAAAAATCCACGACACCGCGATCATGTTGATCGCCCCAAGAAGAAATCCGATCAGTGGCGACAGCACGATGAACAGCAGCAGCAATCCCCATCCCGGCCCGACAATGATCGCATGAAATCCCGCCTTCGCGATCGCCGCCCCCGCCAAACCACCCACCAGCGCGTGCGATGAACTCGTCGGCAGCGCCAGCAGCCACGTGATGATATTCCAAATCACCGCCCCCATCAGCCCGCCAAAGACCACATACACATCGATGACGCTTGGATTGATCAGGCCCTTGCCGATCGTCTGCGCAACCCCGGTTCCAAACGTAAACGCCGCGATAAAATTAAAAAACGCCGCCCACAAAACCGCCTGCGCAGGCGTAAGCACCCGCGTAGAAACAATCGTCGCGATCGAATTCGCCGCATCGTGAAAGCCGTTAAGAAAATCAAATATCAGCGCGACGAAGATGATGAAGAAGATGAGATGGATCATGAGCAGATTTTGGATTTTGGATTGCGGGTTTTGGATTTCTTCAATCCGCAATCCAAAATCCAAAATGCAAAATGGAATTTATCCATTCTTTAAAACGATTCTCTCCAGCGTATTCCCCACATCTTCGCAGGCGTCGATCGCGGTCTCGATCAGGTCGTAAAATTCCTTCCACTTCATCACTTCCAGCGCCTCGTAGCTCCCGTTGTACAGCTCTGAAACAGCCGCGTGGTTGTTGTCATCGCCCACGCTTTCCAGGCGATGAATTTCAATCAGCCGATCCGACAGCTCCCCCAGCTTGCGGCATTTTCGCAGGCGATGAATCGCCTCGCTCACCACCACCGTCGCCTGCACCAGCACGTCCGTCTGCTTCAAAAACCACGTGTGCATTTCCTTGATGTGATATAGCGTGAACCGCTTGGCGATCGCATCAACCGTATCCACGATGTCATCCATCCCGCCCACCAGCTCGTGAATATCCTCGCGATCGAAAGGCGTGATGAACGTGCGATCCAGCCGATCCAGCGCCTTGTGCGCCAAATTATCCGCTTCATGTTCGTGATTGCGGATCTGCTGCAGCTCCGCGTTCAAGTTCGGAAAACTCTTCGCCAGCTTTCGCAGATGTTCCGATGCCGAAACCACGTGCCGGGCGATGTCCTCAAACAGGTCGAAAAAGACCGTGTCTTTTGGGAGAAGGTTAATCATGCGACCGGCATATTAAGGTTTGGTAAAGGAAATGAAAGATTTGAGGAATTTGATCATCGAATCGTTGGAGAATTAAAAGATTGAATCATCGGATCATTGAATCATTAGATATTGCGAATTCTTGTAATGATTCAATGATCCGAGGATTCAATGATTCAATTTCTCGCTCTTGTGATCCACAAAAAGCTTGCTACTCTCCTCCTCGCCCTCGGGCGGCATCCAAGCCTGCCGAATGTCACTGAAATGACGCTCAGCAAAGGGAAGTCGGTGAGAATCCGACGCGGACGCGCCGCTGTATGGGACGTTTTTGCTGTTGATCACAATGCCACTGCCCCGAACTATTGACGGGTGGGAAGGCGATCAACGGTCGTCCCGAGCCAGAAGACCTGCCTGAGGGTTTAGCGCTTGATGCAACGTGCATCGGGCCGATCCGATACGTCCTCGCGATTCGGGACGCGCCGGCAGGTTGATCTATTTCCCTCCTTCGACCTGCATTGCGCTTCCCTCATCGATGGACGTTTGACCTTCAGATTGCCCCGCGCGAATCGGGGTTGGGAGATTGTCTCATGTTTCATCGTTTCAAGTCTGTTCTGCTGGGCGCATGCCTCGCTGCCTTGCCCTCAATTTCCAGTTCGGCCGCTCCAATTCCGGTCGGCTCCGGACCCGAATCCGTTGAAGTCCTGTTCAATTGGCCCGATGGATTCATCGCCGATTACACCGTGCATTACGGATCGGACTCAGCCAGCACCATTTTGGGTTATGACGCAACGCAAGCCACCGCCGCCGGCGATGCCAACCTCTCGCTGGCGTGGCTCAACTTTCCATTCGGCGGAATCGATCCCAATTATTTTCTGAACGTCGCAACCTACACCGGGGGTCACACCGGCGACGGTGACACATTCGATTCCGTCAACGCTCCCGATAATTTCTGGGCCCAATGGATCGATCAAGGCAGCGGATGGACCTTCGGCAACGGAGCCTCGGTCGATACCCTGAGCAATGGCAATCGAATCGGATGGGTCTTTGGAAGCGAAGGCACGCCCGTGCCCGAACCAGTTTCGGTCGCCTTGCTATTTGTCGGTGGGGCGATGCTGCTCAATCGACGCTCCCGGCGACGGATCATTCCAGTCGCCGTTTTAACCGTCCTCGGAATATTGCAAGTCCCTTCCGCGCACGCCGCCGATTCCGTCACGATCGTCCCAGGAACCCTCACCACCGGAACAGTTAAATCCTCCCTCACAACTGGCACGAGCTACGCCGTCGAGACCAACAACCTCGGCGATTGGCCCTTAAACACCGGATCGTTCTCCGGCAATTTTTCACCCATCAGTTATGAAAATCCCGACCTGAATTTGGTCGGCGGCGTCGGTAATCCCAGCACCATCATCGCTTTTGGCAACGGCGGCGGCGTCACCCTCAAGTTCGCTTCACCCCTAACACCTCACGCCGGCGAAAAAGACCTCGGGATTTTTACCGCCCAGGCGCTGGCCGGCGGATCAGGCGCTTTTTTCAACAGCAACATGGAAGCCGCCATTCTCGTCAGCGCCGACAACGTCAACTGGTTTACCCTCACCGGCGCCTCCGTCGCATCACCGACAACTTATATTGCGACAACCTTCTTCCTGAACGCCCCAACCATGGCTTACAACTATCTCACCGGCGCCACCGCATGGAATTACGGCTCCGGCACTTCGCTTGCCAATCTAAACGCACTAACCATCGGCGATTTCACCACGCCCATGCCCGATGACACGCTGTTCAATAATCCCACTTCAACCAACGCCCAGCGTCTCGCCCTAACAGGCGACACCGTTGCCGCCGACTATGCCGCCATCTTCGGCACGTCTGGCGGCGGAAACTGGTTCGACATTTCCGGATCGGGATTATCCCAGGTGAATTACGTCCGCCTCAACGGCGCCAACGTCCCCTCCACCGGCGGCATTCGCCTCGATGCAGTCTTCGCCAACGCCGCCGCCGTCCCCGAGCCCGCAACCTTGGGACTTCTGACCCTCAGCAGTCTAATATTATTGAAACGTCCAAGAAGTCATTCGTTGCTACAGACGCCGGGTCTGAGGTACTCCGAAGACCCGGATTCTTCAGCGCACCCCAGAATCTGCATCTGAGTTTTGATATCTTCCAGATAAAGTTGCGTGATGTTGCACCGCCCGCGACATGCCAATTAAACGCGACAATCCTCGCCGATGGCCACGAGCCGCTTTCACACTGGTTGAGCTGCTCGTGGTCATCGGCATTATCGCGTTGCTCATCGGAATCCTTCTCCCCGTCCTAGGCCGCGCGCGCGAAACCGCCAAGCGCATCGCCTGCCTCAGCAACCTGCGCCAAATGGCCATCTCCGCACAAAATTATGTGATCGACAGCAAAGGCTTCTACCCCATCGCGTACTATTTCGCCTCCGAAGGATCGCGCTCCGTCACCTATTGCTGGGATTTAACGACGATCGACGAGCCCGGCCAACCGGCGCAAGTGGTCCCCGGTCTTCTCTGGCGAAGCAACGACCCAACCCGCGTCCAGCAGTGCCCTTCGTTTGAAGGAAGTTCCACCTGGCTGGTCGATCCCTTCACGGGCTACAACTACAACACCAGTTTCATTGGCCACGGGCAATACGAATCCATCCCCGCCCCCGCCAAGGCCGCCTCCATCCGCCATCCCTCCAAAGTCGCCATGTTCGGCGACGGCCAATGGGCCGTCGGGGCCGACAAATTCATGCGCGCCCCATTCCCCAATCCCGGCGACCAAGATTTCACCGGCCGATGGGCCGGCACCCAGGGCTTCCGCCACCAAGGCAGAACCAACGTCGCCTTCTGCGACGGCCACGCCGAATCTCTATCAGACCGCTTCACCGCCAACGCCGACGACCCCACCAGCGTCGCCGCCGGCACCGGTTTCCTTTCAAACGACAATAGTCTGTACGGCCCGCAATAAACCCACTTGCCAAACCATCGCATATGTCCCTTCCTGTAGCCGCGGGATCCCATGTACTCAGGGGAGGTGACCCTGCGTCGCCTCTGCTATAGTGAAAGCGACGCAGATGTTGCGGCTACAGCTTCAGATTCCGTGCAACATACATGCCATTGCCCTAACCCACTTGCCGGATGTAACTCATATTTATGGCGATATGCGAGTTAAATGGGAACAGACCACGAAAGTGCGAAATCGCAAAACGAACCTATAAAATGGATTTCCTCGCGTCTTTCTTCGCGCCATCGCGCTTTCGCGGTCTCTGGATCGCCATGAACAAGCGCCACACCCATCCCGCCCCCAAACAACAATGTCGTTCGACAAACGCCCCCGCTCCGCTAAAATGTCCCAACTAGGCCTTTTGTGGCCATTTTATTGTACGACACCCAGGGTGCGGCGTGGCCAATGCATCAATCGAGCGACTCCGGCAGAACATACAAAAGGTGTTTCTCGGCCCTTCACGGGCCGTCGATTTGCTCATCATCGGCCTCCTGGCACGCGGCCACGTCCTCATCGAAGACGTCCCCGGCGTCGGCAAAACCGTCCTCGCCAAATCTCTCGCCAAAAGCATCGATTGCAAATTCAGCCGCGTCCAGCTCACCCCAGATCTTCTACCCGGCGATGTCCTCGGCGTCTCGGTTTACAACGCACAAAGCCAGGCATTCGATTTCAAGCCCGGCCCGATCTTCGCAAACATCGTCCTCGCCGACGAAATCAATCGCACCACCCCGCGCACACAGTCAGCCCTGCTCGAAGCCATGAGCGAAGAGCAGGTCAGCGTCGAAAATGAAACGCGCATCCTCTCTCGCCCCTTCATGGTGGTCGCCACACAAAATCCCTTTGAATTTGAAGGCACATACTATCTGCCTGAAAACCAGCTCGATCGATTTTTGTTGCGCATTTCGGTCGGCTACCCCGAACGATCCGCCGAGCACCGCATCCTGATGACCCAGCCCAGCCGCCAAGCCCTCGATGAGCTCGCCCCGGTCATGACCGGCGCCGACGTCGTCCAGCTTCAGGATATGACACGCAAGGTCGAGCCCGATGCCTCCATCATCGAATATATTCTCGATCTCGCCGACGCAACGCGGCATGACGATCAGCTTCACCTCGGCGTGTCCCCTCGCGGCGCGCTCGCGCTAACGCAGGCAGTGCAGGCGTCGGCGGTTCTCAGCGGCCGAACCTTCGTCACGCCCGATGATGTAAAACAATTGTTTATTCCCTGCTGTGCGCATCGTGTCGTAAGCAAAACGTATCTGCACAATGGCGACGCCAACGCGACCGCCCGGGTGCTTCAGTCGATCCTGGATAAGACCGCCGCACCCAGATAAAAAAAGAGGAACGCGTTCTGAAAACTGAGCACTGAGGTAAGGAAAAGAGAATTCACCACTCAGTCCTCAGCACTCAGTCCTCAGCACTCAGTCCTCAGCACTCATTCATGCGTTTCAGACACAAGAGCCAACCCGACCCTTCGCTCACGCCCGTCCGGCGCAGGCCAACCATCGATTTCTCGCTCACCGGCCTCGTTTATTGCTCCATGATGCTCTTCATGGGCCTCGCCGCCATGAATAGCCAGGCCAACCTCCTCTTCGGCGTCTTCGGTCTGATGATCGGCATCCTCCTGGTCAGTGGCGTGATCAGCACCTTCGTCCTCCGCGGGATGGAAGTCAGCCGAGCACTCCCCGAGCACGGCGTCGTCGGGCAAACCCTCACCATCGTTTACGAATTCAACAATCGCAAACGTTTCTGGCCAAGCCTCTCTGTAACCGTCGCCGAACTGGACGGCGCTGAGGCATTTTTCAAGCAGCCCCATTCCTATCTCCTTCACGCCGCCGCGCGGCAAACCGCCCGCGTGCCGGTCGAACTGGTTCCCAAGCGTCGCGGGCTGCATCGTTTCGATCGGCATCAAATCAGCACCAGTTTCCCGTTCGGATTCATCAAGCGCGCCGTCGAGCATCGCAGCAAGGATCGCCTCCTGGTCTTTCCGGCCCTCGGTGTGGTGGATCAAAAGCTGCTCAGCATGATGCAATCCGCCGAAAGCAGCGGCCCAATGATGCGTCCCCGTCGCGGTGGGGTGGATGAGTTTTATGGCCTGAAAGAATTTCGCCAGGGCGAAAATCCGCGCTACATCTACTGGAAACGCAGCGCCCGCACCGGCACCATGGTGTTAAAGGAAATGACCCACGTCTCCCCGCCCCGGTTGATGTTGTTGGTCGATACCTTCGTCGAAGGCGAACGCACCCGCGAGATGGATCGCGCCGTCGAAAAATGCCTCGCCATGGCCGCATCACTGGCCAGCCACGCGCTCGAGCAAAATCTTCCCGTCGGCCTCTTTATCTGGACAGGCGAATGGACCGCCATCTCCCCCAATCGCGGCAAGCGCCAACGCCTCGATATCCTCACCGCGCTCGCCCGCACGCCGCGCAACAATCAGCAGACCACCCGCGAACTCCTCGACGGCGCCCGCGAATTCCAGGAATCCGGCACCACGTTAATTCTATTTTCCCCACACGACATACAATTAGGCCTCGGCG
>DATAPK010000468.1:0-2750 GCA_036265245.1 Tepidisphaeraceae bacterium
GAGTTGCGTTGCGTAAGCTCCAACGCAACGTCGAGCTCAATCCGTCGCTTGCGCCCCAGGCGTTCCATTGCTTCCTGACGGCAAAAGATGGGACATCTGTTCCAGACGCTATCTATTCAGTTGGCCCCTTGCGGCGGAGGCTGGACTGCACGCCAAACATCTTGGCCGCGAAATGCAGACGAAACGGGCACAGGCGCGGAGTCTCGACAGCATTGTGGTGGAGCGGGCTGATCGTAAGGTCCAACTCGTCAAACTTGATGTGGACGTCTTTGAATGCGACGTGCTCAGCGGCGCAACTTCATTGCTTCGCGATGCACGCCCAATCTTCGTGATGGAGCTGGCGCCCTATGCACCTCGCTGAATCACCTTCTTTCTTATTTCATTCCGAATGGCTATTCGTTTTACCATGAGCGGACGCAGCAGCAGCTACCTTCCACGGCGAAGGAGTTGCAGCGATTGATTGCGAGCGGCCAAAGCGTAAACATCGTGGCGCGCGTCGCGTAATCCATGCTGCCATGAATGGCTTTTTCATACCGACGATTTGCGGTTCGAAGCTGGTTCGGTCTACAAGAACCCGATCTCTTCCAAGTCACGCCAAATTGCGGATCTAAAGAAGCCGGAAGCGTTTTGACCGACCGAACAATACAGAGGCAAATTTCCGATTGCAGCTGAGGCCACAATGAACCTAGCCCAACACGCTGATCCGCCGCAGCTAAGTAACCAGCGAAAACGGGAATTGCTGGAACACGTCGACACACACCTCGATGACCTGGAACGCTGGCGCAAGTTCAATGCGGCCTATCACGAAGACGACCGCAGGTTCATGCGATTTCTCATCCCGCCCGGCAAGCGGGTTTTGGAACTGGGTTGCGGCACCGCAGGCCTACTCGCCGCATTGCAGCCTTCTTACGGCGTCGGCATTGATTTCAGCGCCAGGACGATCGCAAAGGCGCGCGAGTCGTTTCCCCGGCTACATTTTATCCTCGGCGATGTTGAAGATCCGGCGACGCTGGCCGAGGTCGAGGGCCCGTTCGATTACATCGTAATCGCCGACACCATCGGCATGTTCGAGGACATCGACGGCACATTGCGACACGTGCATCGTTTGTGCACGCCATCCACGCGGATCATCATCGCCTATTACTCCCACCTGTGGGAACCGATCCTGAAAGTTGCCGAGCTGCTGCATTTGCGGAGCAAGCAACCGAGAATCAATTTCATCGCCACTACTGACTTTCTGAATCTGATGGACCTGGCGGATTTCGAGGTGATCAGTCAGGAGCAAAGGCAGTTGCTACCGCGACGTTGGTTCGGAGTTGGTCCATTCATCAATCGATTCATCGCGCCGCTGCCGGGCATCAGAAAACTGTGCCTCCGAACCTATATCATCGGACGCCCGGTCCGGCCGTTTCCGGAGCGGAAATTCTCCGCGACTATCGTCATTCCCTGTCGGAACGAGAAGGGCAATATCGAAAACGCCATACTGCTGATGCCGAGATTTGCCGCGAGCCAGGAGATTTTGTTTGTCGAAGGAAATTCCAGCGACGGCACCTTTGAGGAGTGCGAGCGCGTTCGCGAGACCTATAAGGATAGGTGGGACATCAAGGTCCTGAAGCAGGACGGCAAGGGCAAAGGGGATGCGGTTCGGAAAGGCTTCGCCGCAGCCACCGGGGACGTGCTGATGATCCTGGATGCCGACCTGACGATGCCTCCGGAAGTGCTGCCGAAATATCATGCCATCATCGAGAGTGGAAAGGCCGAATTCGTTAACGGAACCCGCCTGATTTACCCGATGGAAAATGAGGCGATGCGGCCGCTCAATCTGGTCGCCAACCGCTGTTTTGCATATATGTTCAGTTATCTCGTGAACACGCGGCTGACGGATACCTTGTGCGGCACCAAGGTTCTGTTGCGAAAGGATTACGAGGCGCTGGCGCGAGAACGCGATTATTTCGGCAATTTCGATCCGTTCGGCGATTTCGATCTGATCTTTGGCGCGGCCAAACAAAATCTCAAGATCATCGAAACACCGATCCATTACAAGGCGCGCACATTCGGCGAAACGCAGATCTCGCGATTTCGCGACGGCTGGCTGCTGCTGAAAATGGTGTGGTTCGCGTATCGCAAACTTAAAGCCGTTTGATCGAACGTTTTTTGCCGTATCAGGGAGCGCGAATTGGACCAGCGTCAGGTTATTCACAGCGCTCAGTGGGAGAAAAAGAAAGCGATACGTCTGCTGTATCGGGATTTTCATCGGCAACTCCTTGAGAGCTGCCCTGAAGGCCGCGTTCTCGACGTCGGCGGCGGAACGGCCCGCATCAAGGAGTTCACGCCAGACGTCGTATCCACCGACATCCTGAAATTTCCGGGCATCGATGCGGTGGCGGATGCTCATCGGCTGCCATTTCGGGACAAATTCTTTGCGGGCGTGGTGATGCTGGATGTGCTGCATCACCTGGAGCGCCCGATCGAATTCTTGAAGGAAGCGTCACGTGTGCTGAAACCCGGTGGACGAATCGCAATGATCGAGCCGGCGATGACAACGCTCGCGCGCAGGTTTTACCATCGCTTTCACGAAGAGCCCCTGGACATGAGCGCCGACCCGTTCGCGCCTGTTGCGGCTAACCCTGATCGGGACCCATTCGATGCAAATCAGGCAATCCCCACTTTGCTGTTTGCCACCGCGCCGGCGCGCAAGCTTATCGAACAGACCATTCCATCGCTGCGAGTCCGAAACGTCGAATGGCAAA
>DATAPK010000469.1:0-15673 GCA_036265245.1 Tepidisphaeraceae bacterium
CGGCCCTGATCCGAACGAGAATCCAACCAACATCAAACTGCTGACCGACGCGAACGCGAAACAGATTCGCATTTATTCCGGCACGACGTTCGACATCAGCCGGGATTTCGGCACCACGCACACCGGCAAGATTTATCTGCGCGACACGCCTTTCTCGGGAGACACTGTCAATCTCCTTTATAACGCGATGCAACGGGCCAAGATGTATCTGGCCAATGGGGTCAAAGTCACTCTCTGGATTCAGCTCTATACCGATCGCGATAAAAATGGAACGAAGCTCGCGAAGGGCAAAACGATCGGCGCGGACGGCCTGCGAAGCCCCGAAGAATTCAAGCAGTGGTATGCAACGCTGGCTAAGGCACAGATCAGCATCAATGATTCGACCAAGGTGACGGATGTCATCAATGCTTTCGAGATTGACAATGAGCCGAATCTTTTGAAGGGCCAGTATTGGCCCAATGTGTCGGCCAAGGGGACGAGCCAGCAACAGCAGATCGACAACAACATCAACTCTTACATCGACCACGATCTGGTGCCGGCCTATTCCGTGTTCAGCAAAATCGGGAAAACCGTCATCGGCGCCGGCCTGGCTACAGGGACGGCGACGGATTACGACGAGCTCAACGGAACCGACAACCCGACCGGCAGCCGCTACCTTCAGTATTCGATGAACTGCGACCTGATGAATTTTCATCCGTATGGAACGATCGGAACTACATCCACGCCGGACGCGAAGGTGCAGGCGTTCATTGGCCAGATGTACAAAGATCCGAAGGTGACGAATAAATTTGTGATCACCGAATTCAGCGTGCACGATTTGCTTCACAACGTTGTCGACATCGATCCATCCGACCAGACCGCTGCCGCCAACTTCCAACGCGCGGCTTATATTTCGGAATTGAATGAGGCGCAGAATTACCTCGTTAACGATCCCACGGCCAAGAAAAAGCTCTCGACCATTTATTACTTCACGCTGTTGACGCAGAAGGATGACCGAGACACGCATACGGATGGGGTGGTTTACGCGCTTCCCGACAGCACGACTTACCAGACGACGGTTTTCTACGATGTGTTTAAGGATTGGGCGATGGGGATTTGAGGTTCTCTTCAATCAAATGATCACTCGCGTTCAAAATAATCGCCCGACGATCCTGCTGGAGAGTTTAGAATCTCGCCGGCTGATGAGCGGCGGAACCTTGGATAGCACGTTTGGCACTCAAGGCGTGTTCACTCTGCCCGACACATCCCCCGTCAGCCCAATCGCTGTCCAAAAAGATGGCAAGATGCTTCTGGTGACAACCGCGTCGCAAAACCAGATTCGGCGTCTGCGCGTCGGCGGCGGCACGGACAAGACTTACGCGATTAACGGCACCACCACGCTTCCATTTGCGATCCACGCGATGGCTGTCGAAGGCGACGGCAAACTTGTCGTCGCCGGCATCGCGATCAACGAAGGCGGCACCGGCACGCCTTATCAAATGGTGGTGGCGCGGCTGACCACCTCCGGCAAATTCGATCCGACGTTTGGCAGGAAGGGCGTGTTTGCCTTGGCGGCAAACTCCGGCTCGGAGGGCGAGAGCATCGCGATGCGCGCCGGCAAGATCGCCATCAGCGGGCGAATCAACGGCGAAGATCCCGTCGTCGTCGTTCTGAATCTCGACGGGACCGCCGACACCACTTTCTCCGGCGACGGCGTGCAAACCCTCGGCACCGGCGAGCGCGCCACAGACGTATCCATCGGCAAAGATAGCTCGATCACCACCTTGCTCGCCATCACCGGCGGCGGCGGCTTCCGAACCGCACGAGTGACCGCCAGCGGCGCGTTCGATTCAACCTATTCCGGCGACGGGATCAGTTCGCTTGTTAAATTGGCCGGGCCCAGCCGGTTCATCAACGGCGACGGCTCCATGATCGTCGCCGGGCTTGATGAAACGCGAAACATCCCCGTGCTCGCGCGAATCACCAGCCGCGGGAAATTAGATTCATCTTTCGGCAATGCAGGCTTTCAAGATCTCTCCACCCGAAAAGACCTCTTCCCCTCAGCAACCCTCCAATCCCCCAACGGCACGCGATACATTTACGGGGCCGTGGGCTCTGCTTCGTCATTAAGCACGGAGCATATTTTTCTCGCGCGACTGACCACCGACTATCACGTCGACACGAATTTTGCGACTCAGGGATTCCTAACCATCTCCCCGCACGTAGAAGATTCCGCTTTCTCCGCCGATTTCACACCGCAGGGCGACAAGCTGATCCTCGCCGGCGGCGCATATTCGAAAACAAGTTTTCGGGGTTTCTCGTCTGAGTTGATTCGCGTGATTTTGTAGGGAAACCGACGCAGATCCGCTGCCCCCCTCGTTTGCGACGGGAGCATCACGCCGCGATCGGTGTTAATAGAATCCGATTGAGATCGAACGAATTATGCGAGCGGATTGGTTGTGGGGCGGCCCATCGCAACGAGGAAACGGTAATGGGATCGCAGGGCGCCGAAGAAACTGCGCTGGGCGGTGTAGCGCACGCCGAACTCGTGGCAGGTTTCTTCGACCAGTTTGGCGATCTTCACATAATTGGTGTGACAGATGCGGCTGAAAAGGTGATGCTCGATTTGGAAATTCAATCCGCCCAGGAACCAGCGCATCACGGGATTTCGATGGGAGAAATCGACGGTTGTCTGGACTTCATGGACGGCCCATTCGGTTTCCATGCGTAGGCTGCCATCGGGGGTTGGCACGGGGACCGGGAAGGCGGCTTCTTCAACGCAGTGGGCCAACTGGAAGACGACGCTTAGCACTACGCCGCTGATAAATTCAACGAGCGCGAAGACCAGCAGCACGGCCCACCACCGATGCAGCAGCATCGGGATGCCCAGAGCCAATGAGAAAAACAATACTTTGCCGCCGATGAAGATGGCCAGATCCTTGCCGCGGGGACGGGGGATTTTGTGCCCGCCGATGC
Source organism: Tepidisphaeraceae bacterium (assembly GCA_036265245.1). GTDB lineage: Bacteria > Planctomycetota > Phycisphaerae > Tepidisphaerales > Tepidisphaeraceae > DATAPK01. The sequence goes on from DATAPK010000469.1 coordinate 2,956, forward strand.
GGCCGATGGCGACATTGTAAAAGTCGTCAAAGAAATGCCACTTGATCGTCAGGAAACCATAGAGCACCCAGAGATAGATTCCCTGAAAGCGGTGGAAGCGATGCCGAGGTTGTTCGGGGGAAAGCCGGCCGAGGAAGCCAACGTTGATGTCGTCGTCGTGGCCGTTGATGTTGGTGTAGGTGTGATGAATGGAATTGTGTTTCCAATCCCACAGGTAAGAACTGCCGCCGACGAGCTCGATCGTGAGCCCCATGATCTTGTTGACCCATTTGTGCTTCGAATAGGCCTTGTGCCCGCCATCATGTTGGATGTTAAAGCCGACGGCGGCGACGGCCAGGCTCATAACCACCGCCAGCGGCACGATAGTCCACCAACTCGTGGCGACAAACAGCAGTAGCAGATATGCGGTGATGAACCATGTCAGGATTACGGCAGTTTTGAAGTACATCTGCGGACAATCACGCTGGGGCTTGCCGGTCTGTTCGAAATACGCATCGACGCGCTGCCGCAATTCGCGGAGAAAGCGATCGCTTCGATTGAATTTGAGTTTTGGGCAGGTGTTTTCGTTGGAGGCAGCGACCACTGCTGCACCTGCGGGGACTTCGATGGGTTGCGTCATAATGAACTTCGGTGAAAAACAAGGGAACTCACCAATGGTACGCGAAACATCGGCGAAAAGTTGGCAAAGAGTCCCGCAATTCTCACTTTAATTTCCCCATGCCCGAAATAACCGACTATTGTTACCTTGCATCGATCACATTGGTTGCCATCGCGCCCGATGGCAGAAGGCTCGATGAAAGAATACTGGCTCGTCTGGAAAACACTTCAAACCATCGCCCGGATTCTCAGCACGGTGTTCTTTGATCTGAAAGTTGAAGGCCTTGAGTACATTCCCGCCAGCGGCGGGGCGATGATCGTATGCAATCATCAAAGCTATCTCGATCCGATCCTGATGAACGTGCGTTTGCGGCGGCCCCTGAGTTATATGGCCAAAGCCGAACTGTTTGAGAATGCATTTATGAACTGGCTGCTGTGGTCGGTGGGGGCGTTTCCGGTGCATCAGGGGACGAGCGATATTGCCGCGGTGCGGAAGTCGATTCGGCGTTTGCGGGAGGGATGGCTGTTGAACATTTTTCCTGAGGGGGCACGCACGCAGACGGGTGAGATCGGCACGATCGAAAAAGGGATGGCGCTGATCGATCGCCGGGCGCACGTGCCGGTGATTCCGGCGGTGATCGTGGGGGCATTTGAAGCGTGGCCGTGGAATCGCAGGTTTCCCAAGCCGGGGCCCGTTCGCATTCGCTTCGGGCCGCCGATGAAGCTGGCCGATTTGAATTCGGCTGAGATTGTTACGCGCGTCGATCAAACACTTCGCGAGATGTTCAACGAAATGCGAGGGAAGCGCTGATGGGAACAACTGCCCCGATCTCGCGGCGGGATGTTATTTCGCCGGTGGATTTCTCGACGGCGCATTCACAGGGCGCGTCGGACATTTATTTGTGCGATCCGGCGACACGTAAATTAGTTGAGTTCTTCGAGCGGAAAGGGATTCTCGCGATCAAGCAAGAGGATCAACGCGAGCAATGGTATGACGACTGGCTGAAGTATCAGTCCGAGCATGAACTTTATGCGTCGGTGCTCTCGCCGAAACAATTCTCTCGTGCAGGCCGTGAGTTTGATCTGTTGCGATATGCGCGCTTCATGGAGGTCTTTGCGTATTTCAGCCCGAGTCATGCTTACAGTATGCAGGTCACATTTCTGGGGTTGTTTTCGATTCTGATGGGCTCGAATGATGCGATAAAAAAAGAAGCGGTCGCCACGCTGGAGGCCGGCGGGCTATTTGCGTTTGCTGTTTCGGAGAAGAGTCATGGGTCAGATCTGCTGGGCAACGAATTTGCCGTGCGTGCGGTTGGTTCGGGTCAATTGATCGCAAACGGATCGAAGTATTACATCGGCAACGCAAATTGCGCCGCGATGATTTCGATTTTGGCGAAGAAGCTCGATCCGCGTTTTGAAGGCAACCGCGCCAAACGGGCGCCACTTGTTTTGTTTGCGCTGCGTCCAAAGCGATCCAGTGGATTCGGCAATGTGAACAAGATTCGCACACTTGGCGTGCGCGCGGGTTTCGTTGGGGAATTTGATGTGAAGGATCAAGAATTGCCGGAGAGCGATCTGCTTTGCGAAAGCAGAGGCGCGTGGGACGCCGTGCTTGGGACGGTGACGCTGGGGAAATTCTTCCTGGGCTTTGGCTCGATCGGCATTTGCGAGCATGCCTTCAAAGAGGCGAGCGATCATTTGAAGCAGAGGATTCTGTACGGCAAGCCGGTGATCGAGATGCCGCATATCAGCGCGACGATGGCGCAGGCGTGCGCGCGGCTGACCGCGATGAAGCTTTATGCTTATCGCGCACTGGACTACGTTCATTCGGCAAGCGAGAAGGATCGCCGGTACCTTCTATATTGCGCGGTGCAGAAGGCAAAGGTGAGCACCGAGGGCGTGAAGGTGATGGCATTGCTCTCGGAATGTGTTGGGGCAAAGGGCTTCGAGGCGGCGGACACTTATTTCGAGATGGCCCTGCGAGATGTGCAACTTGTGCCGGGCCTGGAAAGCAGTGTCCACATCAATCTAGGCATGGCAGCGCAATTTATCCCCCGCTACTTCGATCGTTTTGATTCCAGTCTCGCAGAACCCAAGTCGCTTTGCGGTGAAGAGATACCATCAAATGAGAACCCATATTTGATGGAGGCGCGCATGGGGACGATCAATGCGGTTGGCTTTCCGCCTTACCTGAATGCTTATAAGACACTGATGGATTTGCCGAACGTGCGCCTGTTTGTGCGGCAGGCAGAGGCGTTTCATGTGTTCGCGAAATCGTCGGGTTTGGAACATCGGCTGGCGAGCGATGCGCAGATTTCGGTCGCGTTAGGCCAGTGCATGGCGATGATCGCTTACGGCCAGTTGATCGCAGAAAACGCGACACACCTAGGCGTGCCGCCGGAGATGGTTTCGACAATCTTTCGCCTGCTTGTGGCGGACATGAGCGAGATTGCGATCCGGTTGGCATCCGTGCCGGATCTTGAGGCTCCGATGCGGGCGCTCATTCGCCGAATGATTTGCATTCCCAAGACAGGCGACTCGCCAGGGGTCGAGGCCGACGAATGAGATACGACGAAATCCTGTATATAAATGAATGCGTGAGAGAGGGTTTTTGCAGCAATTCCCTAATTGTAGGGGCGAATATCCAAAATCGGCATTTTTTCATTGACATAATCGATTGATATATATTAAATGGTGTTATTCGCGAGCGAAACGCGGCATTTACGATGCAGGATTTCCAGCAAAACGATGTTTCTCAAGGTGCTGACGAAGGCCATTCGTCGGTGAAGAATTCTGTTTCTTTTGGCCCGGGTTTTCATATATATTATGAGAACAGATCGGGTTCCCTTATGGCCAAGTCACGTAGTCAGGTGAATCAGAAGCGCATTGCGCAGGAGGCGGGCGTCTCGCAGGCGACGGTGTCGCTGGTGTTGACGGGGCGGAATGTCGCTTCGCCGAAGACGCGCGCGAGAGTGCTGCAGGCGGCGGAGCGATTGCGGTATCGGCCGAATCTGCTGGTGCATGGAATGCAGACGGGGAAGACGCGGATGATCGGCGTGATGGCGCCGCCCTTTGATTATTTCTGGTCTGAAGTGCTTTATGGCATTCACGATGTGCTTGCTGGGGCGGACCATGTTCCGATTACGGTTTGGACCGGACACAAAGGCCCCGGGCCGCGGCTGCGCAATGGGCCGGGGATGAATGAGTTGGAACAGATTCACCGATTGCTGGATCGGCGAGTGGATGGCGTGATTCTCTGGCCGCCGTTTGCTTCGCTGTTCCAGGAGCATGTGCGCGAATTCAGCTCGCGAGACTTGCCGATTGTCACGATCGATCACGAATTGCCCGACAGCTATCGAGCGGATTCGGTCGGTAGCGACGAGCGATTCGGCACGCTGGCGGTGGTTGAGCATCTGGTCAAACTTGGCCATCGGCGCTTTGCGCATTTCGCCGGAACATCAGAAGCAACCTGGGCGCGATCGCGCCGGGAAATCTTCGAGTCGGCGGTGCGGCAGATCAAAGGGGCGAGCTGTTTCACCGTTGAAGGCCCGGTGGGCGATCCATCGCCGGGCATTGTGCAGGCGAGAGAGATTCTAGCAAACAAGCCAACAGCGGTTTTCGCGGCGAGCGATCTGTTCGCCAAGTTGATTTATCGCGCCGCGGCGGAAATCAAATTGCGAATACCGGAAGATCTATCGGTGGTCGGGTATTCCGATCATGATTTTGCAGCAGAGATGATCCCGCCACTGACGACGGTTCGTCAGGACGGGTATGCCGTCGGCAGGGCAGCAGCGGAACTGGTCCTTGGCCGATCCACTGGAACCATTCGTAACCCGCAACCCAAACATGTCCAGGTTCCAGTCGAATTGATCGTGCGTCAATCCACTTGCCAAGCCCCGGTTTAATTGTCCGTTGGCGCAGGCAGGAGGAAAGAGGAAACGAAGGCGAGGAACACATATGAAGGTCGGATTCATATATATTAACAGGTCAAAGGGGTCTTCAAAAACAGGCGAGGAGAGAGCGATGCGAGTACGAAGCGCGGCGTTATTGGCGGCGGCGGTCGCAGCGGCATGGGTCACGGCGGCGAAGGCGGATCTCGTGGTAAACACCTTCGATAATTCGGATAGCTCGGCAGAGGTTGCCCAATGGCGATTGGATTTTGGGCAGTTTCAAACCGCCGTACTCGGATTCTCTTCCGACGACGCCAATGGCAGCGCCGCCTCCGGTTCGCTGGACGTGTTGTTGAACTTCAACACCACCCCAACAGCACAGTTCGTCGATTACACGCGCGATCTGCCCTTTCCTGGTTATGACGGCTCGCAATTTCTGACGCTGGATATGGACGTGAAGGTGGTTCCCGGCTCGGCGACGGATCAGTTTGGACAGAGTGGATTCTTCCAACTGAGCACACGCAACGGCGACAATTATGACACGGCGGGAGATTTTGCGGACAATGTGCGCGCCAGCGACGGGTGGCGGCATATTTCGGTTCCACTGAATGCGCCGGACGACGCGATTCGCGCATTGACCTTCCAGCTTTATTCGGCGGAAGCGACCAATGCCTTTCCAGGCCCTTCGGGAATGATCGATCTGCATATCGATAATGTGAAATTCACGACAAGTTCGCCGCCGGGGACATTGCGCGGCGGGCATCATTTTTCCTTTGAGACGGCGAACGGTGAAATCGACTCGACTCATGCGAATACCTCAACGAGCAGAAGCTTTGCGTTCGGCGATAGCTACAGTTCGAGTGCGACAAACAACGTCGATCACACTCAATCAACTTTGTATCCGACGGACGGCGCACACTCGCTGCGGTTGTCGCAGGCAATGGCCACGAATGTTGCTGCGGGAACTTATGGGGTGGATACGCAGGTCACTTACGACCAATCCGATCCAGTTCGGTTTAATGCATTGACCCACAGCACCAAACTGCTGCTTGACGTCACGACGCCGGGACATGGACCAAGCTATCAAACATTGGAAGCCGACCTCAATTTCGGCAGCACTTATCTTTCTTCGTTCGGCACGAGCGGCTATCAATTTGTGGATGGCAATGCCGGCGGCGACAACACACGAACGACTGCGGCAACCCAAACCTATACCTGGGATTTTGGCGGATATATGCAGGAAGCGTTGGGGGCTTATTTCCCTGGCGTGACCAACTACACCATCATTCATTTTGCCACCGGCAACGGCGGCGCCGCGGTCGGAGATCCGAGTCCCGATGCAACTGCTGAATATTTTCTCGATAATATGCGTCTCATCAATGAAGATGTGACGACTCGAGCCGCATGGCAAACGACGGCGACCGCCGATTGGAATTCAGCGAACTGGGGAACGGTCGCTCTGGCTGGCGACAAACACGTTACTCCGGTAAGCGCGCCGAACGGGCAAGGCGTGCCTGCAATCTTTTATGGGTATGGGGCGGCGACGGGCACGGGCTCGTTCAACTCGACAGTGACGGTTAGTTCGGCCATCACGGTCGGGTCGATCATCTTCGATTCGCAGATGACTAGTTTCGATTTTGAAAGTTCCGGCGTCACCGCAGCCAGTCTGCCACAGATTGTGAACTATACGTTGTCCGGCAGCGGAAGCCTGACGTTGGACAGCGGCGCGAACCCTTCCGAAATCTATGCGGTGGCGGGGAACCACACGATCGGCGTGCCGGTGCAGGTAAACAGCAATCTCGAGATCGATACCAGCGCGGGATTTACGGCCGACACCGGTGGAGCGGGTCGCCCCGCAGCGGTGCCGATGACGTCGTTGGCTTTTACGCAGCCCATTTCGCTGGCAAACAAAACGACCCTCACGACACACGGAGCAGGAACCGTGAGCTTTGCCGCGATGAATGGCGGGAGCGCTGGTCTTGTCATCAATGGAGGCAATGCGAATCTGAATGCCAACGTCAGCGTTGCATCGCTCGCGTTTTCCGGTGGAAGGGCGACGGTTACGGCGGGTGGATCGACCGTGTTGCGGGCCGGTTTGTTGATTATGGGCGGCACACTGGATCTCACCAACAACAAGATGATTCTCGATTACAGTGGCACGAGTCAGATTGGCGATGTCAAGAATGCGCTGGCTTCAGGTTTCAACGGCGGGGCGTGGAATGGAACTGGCATCGTCAGTTCGACTGCGGCAGCTTCAACGGGCGTGAAAACAGCGATTGGATATGCTGATGCGGCCACGCTTCATATCACCAGCTTCGGCGGGCAGAGTGTGACGTCGGCGGTGCTGTTGGAATACGCGCTCATGGGTGATGCGAATCTGGACGGCAAAGTCAATCTGCTGGATGTGAATGCTGTGGCAACCAATTTCGGCAGCAGCAACAAAGTGTGGACGGATGGAGATACGACATACGACGGCAATGTGAATATTCAGGATTTTAATGCATTGGCATTAAATTATGGACAGACGCTGCCGAGCTCGGCGGCACCGTTGGGAGCGCTGGTTCCCGAGCCGGGCAGCGCGGCACTGCTTATAGTCATTGGAATTGCGTCGTCGCGTTTACGCCGTCGCAAGACCAAATAGTCCCGTGTAGGGAATAGTCGGCGGCGGCAGGTGCTCTGGCCGCCGCCGGCGTTCTCTTTCACTTAGACATCCTCGAAGGTCATCATGATTGTAAAACCCTCGACTCCTTTCAATCGTCAAAGCTGTTATCAGCGGCGTTCCGGATTCACGCTGGTGGAACTTCTGGTGGTGATCGGGATTATCGCCGTGCTCGTTGGGATTCTATTGCCCGCCTTGAACAAAGCGCGGCGTGCGGCGCAGACCGCGGCGTGCCTGAGCAATCTGCGGCAAATTGGCATCGCCTATTATTTGTATGGAGGGAGTAACAATGGATACCTCCCTTACGCATGCTATCCGTCCTATACCTTGCGGACCAGTGGAGGGGGGCAACTGATCACCGATCCGGATCACACCCCAATCGTTCATTGGTATGAAGCAATTTCGCCCTTTATGGGAAAGAAGATCGAATACGACTCAAATGGCAACCGGTTAACCGACTATTCAAAAGTCGTGCGTGCATGTCCATCCTGGGACTTGGATCAACTGGGAATTCCGGATATTCCGGGCAATGACTACCTGACCGGCTATGGTCAGAATCTGCTGCCGTTTCTTGGCAGTGGCAAGGGAGCAACCGGAAGCTCAACTCCATTGCCATTGGGATTGATAGCTCCCGACAGCAATCCCGAGGAATTTCAGGTCGGCTTGGAACCTAATCTATCCGGAGCACATCCGATCGGATACGCGGTGGGTACCACGAAGATGGTCCAGATTCCAAAGCCTGCAAAATGTGTTATCAACGGCGATAGCGTGAACTGGCTAATGCTCGTCGAGCATAACTATCTCCTCGGCGCCTGGACCTGGTGGACGCCTCAGAATAGTCCAGATCTGCCCAAGCAATTGATCTTCGACAACGGCGCGCCCAATCGCCACGCCGGAAATTGGCAAGATGCCGGTGCAATCAACACGGGGACCGCTACAGCGAGATATGCGCCATATGCAACCTGGACAACTGGAGAAAACATTGATGTAAATAAGCCATCCAAACGTTCTGCCGCGGGCAAACCATCAACATGCAGAGCCAATTATCTGTTTCTCGACGGCCATGCCGAGACTCTCACAAGCGATGTGGCTTTGCGGGCTTTGGTTACGCGGAACTGGTAACGAGATTTGTTGTTGATTAAAAGATGTTTGGGGTTTCTGAAAGGGATTTATTGTGACTGTTGCATCGACTGGTAAGACTTCTGTGAATGCGCCTGTAATTCGTGAAATTGATGCGGTGATTGCGGGGACTTCTTCGGCTCGGCCTCACATAATTGGCGACGCGCTGCCGAATATTCCGTGGCAGGCAAAACCCGCGGGATCCTCAAGTGTGGTCTGGCGATATTCAAACAATCCTGTCATCCCGCGCGATCTCTTTCCGACGGCGAACAGCATTTTCAATAGCGCTGTGGTTCCGTTTGAAGGAAAATTTGCAGGCGTGTTTCGTTGCGATGATACGGCCCGCAACATGCAGCTTCACGCCGGTCTGAGCGACGACGCGATCAACTGGCGGATCGACCCGCAGCGGATTCGGTTTCAGCCGACCGATGGGCAGCCGGTGCAGTGGCAATATGGATACGATCCGCGCGTCTGCTGGATCGAGGATCGATATTACGTGACGTGGTGCAACGGATATCACGGGCCGACGATCGGGATGGCGTGGACGCGGGATTTTGAGACGTTCCACCAGATGGAAAATTCGTTTCTGCCGTTCAATCGCAACGGGGTGATGTTTCCACGCAAGATCGGCGGGAAGTACATGATGCTCTCGCGGCCGAGCGACAACGGGCATACCCCGTTCGGAGATATTTTTATCAGCTCGAGCCCGGATCTGGTTCACTGGGGATGCCATCGTCACGTGATGAGCCCCAACGGTGGCTGGCAGAGCACGAAGATCGGTGCCGGGCCAATTCCGATTGAAACATCGCACGGCTGGCTGATGTTTTATCACGGGGTTTTGACGAGCTGCAATGGGTTTGTTTACAGCTTTGGGGCGGCGCTGCTCGATCTGGAACATCCTTGGAAGGTGATTGCCCGTACCCATCCTTATCTGCTGAATCCGCGGGAAAACTATGAGATGGTGGGCGATGTGCCGAATGTCTGCTTTCCGTGCGCGGCCCTGACGGATGCGCCAACCGGGCGGATCGCGATATACTACGGCTGTGCGGATACCGTCACCGGGCTGTGTTTCTGCCAGGTGGACGAGGTGATTGATTTCGTGCGAGCCAACTCGCGAGTGTGAGGGCCGATCGTGACCCTGAAAAAAGTTCAGTGCGCACTGGCTGCCGTGGTGTTTATGTTGATCCATTCAGGCGTGCGCGCGGACGAAGCGATCACATTGCATCGCCGAAGTGATGGGCCCGTCGCGGCATATCAGCGCGTCGAGCTTGAGGTGGGGTTGGATCGGCATTACGCCAATCCGTTTGATCCGGATGAAATTGCGGTGGATGCGCAGATCGTTTCGCCAGCGGGGAAGGCGATTTCGCTGCCGGCGTTCTGGGGAAAGAATTATCCGGCGACATTTCCCGAGGCGGGGAAGCAGGCGGCATTTAAGCCCGACTCGCCATCCTTTCGTGTGCGATTTTGTCCAACGAGCGCGGGGCGATGGAAGATTTCGGTGACGGCGAAGGATCAGACAGGGGCGAGAAGTTCTTCGCCGATCGAAATTGATGTCGCACCGTCCGCGAGCCGGGGGTTCATTCGTCTTTCAAGCGTCAATCATCAATATCTGCAATTCGATTCGGGCGCGGCGTATTTTCCGGTGGGGTTGAATATCGCGTGGCCGGATGGGAAAAACCCGGCGCAGTATGTGGGGTGGTTCAAATCATTTTCAGAGAACGGCGGAAATTTTGCGCGGGTGTGGATGTGCCATCCGCCGGTGATGATCGAGAGCGAGCGATCGGGACTGGGGAAATACGATCTGGCGAACGCGGGATATTTTGATGATCTGCTGGAACTGGCGGAGCAGAATGGCATCGATTTGATGCTGACGTTTAACAATCATCGTGAACTGCTGAATCGTGATATGTGGGGGCCGGCAGGTTGGCCGACGAGCCCTTACAACGCCGCCAACGGCGGGCCGGCGACTCGGCCAGTGGATTTTTTCACGGATGAAGTCGCGAGAAAGTTTTTCAAGCAACGCCTGCGGTATTTCATCGCGCGCTATTCATCGTTCACGAACATGATGTGCTGGGAGTTGTTCAACGAGCAGGAGCTGGCGCGCATTCACAATCTGCCGGATTCGTGGGTGGCGGAGATGGCGGATTATTTGCACGCGAATGATCCGTATAACCACCTGGTCAGCACGTCATCCGATGTGCCGGAATCGGTGTGGAAGCTGGACGGCATGTCGATTTCGCAGGGGCATATTTATGGGGATGGCGAAGTGGTTGATCTGGTGACGCCGATTGTGGCGGCGGTGAAGCGGCACGCGCAATTCGATAAGCCTTATCTGCTGGCGGAGTTTGGCATCAGCTATAAGGGGCCGGACACGCAGTACGATCCGCACAACACGGCGACTTCGCTGCACAACAGCCTGTGGGCGGCGACGATGAGCGGGGCATGTGGGACGGCGGCGTATTGGTGGTGGGATAATTACATCGGGCCGAACAATCTTTGGCCGGTGTATCAGGGGATCTCGAAATTTGCGGCGAGCGTGGATTGGGCGAAGCGACATTTTTCGCCGATCGAATTGCCGCCGCCGACGCGGGCGGGGAATAAGCCGGAGACGTTTTCGGATTTAGTTTTGCCGAGCGCGGGACGGTGGGGGAAGGCGGATAGTGTGCCGATCAACATCGCGCCAAGTGGGCAGGCGTCGGCTGCACTGCCGCATTATTACTATGGGCCGGACAAACAGGAGTTGCGCACTGCGACGACGTTGTATGTCGAGCTGAAAAAAGCCGGTGATATGACGCTGCATATCAACACGGTTTCGGATCACGCGACGCTTCATATCAATGTGGATGACAATTCCATCGCCGATTTCACATTCGACGCCCAGCCGGGCGGAGCGGATCAGGAAAGCACTAAAATGACGGAAGAGCCGCCGCAAGTGTATCAGGCGGTGTTCAACAAAGACCGCACAGTGCCGCTGGCGGCGGGGAAACACAAGATCGTTATCGATAATTATGCGGGCGACTGGGTCACGGTAGATCGCATCACGTTTGCAAACGCGAAATCGTCGAAGTCGGCGGATTTGAATGCGCTGGCGCTTCAGGATGCGTCGGCGGGCGAGACGCTGGTGTGGTTGTTTGATGGGACATCGAATTGGCAGACCGATCGCGATGGGCTGCCTCATCGAGAGATTGATAGCGTGTCACTTTCGATTCCCATTGCGCGCGCCGGCGATTTTGAGGCAAGCTGGTGGGATACGCGCACCGGCTCGATCATTCGACGGGATCAGGTGCAGGCGAGGGATGGTATGTTGTTACTGATAACGCCGAAGTTTTCGCGCGATGTGGCGGTTCGGATTACCGCCAGGTAGCCGCGACGCCTGCGTCGCCTCTTTGGTCGGACGGGCGACGCAGGCGTCGCGGCTACAGGTTTGGGTCGGTTTGAGGATTCGATGAATTTTCCTTACGGCAAAGCGCCGCTTGGCATTCTTGTGCTGTTCCTGATGGCGACCGTTGGGTTGCTGATCGGGAGTGTGCAGCAGCGAGAAGAGGCGAAGCCGGATTTGATTTTTGCGACATTTACCAAAGAGCACGCAGCGGCGTATCGACTCGCGTTGCCGGCGTTTGAGGCGGCGCATCATTGCCGTGTGCAGCTTCAGGTGGTGGATCAGAGCGCGCTCAAAAGCCGGCTGCAATCCGCGATGCAGGTGGGCGCAGAAGTGCCGGATATGTGCGAGCTGATGGACGGCTTCATGAGCATCTTCACCAAAGGGATGGTCGAGGATGTACAGCTTGTCGATCTGACCGACAAGCTCCAATCAACGGGGATGTACGACAAGCTGGTGACGAATCGATTCAGCAAATGGAGCAGCCGCGGGCATATTTTCGCGTTGCCGCACGATGTGCATCCGGCGATGCTGGCGTATCGGAAAGACATCGTTCAGCAGCTTGGCATTGATGTGAATAAGCTGACCACCTGGGATGAATTTTGCCGCGTGGGAAGAGATGTGGTGACGAAAGATTTGGATGGGGACGGAAGCCCGGATCGGTATATGCTCGATTTGCCGACGGATGGAACGGATATCGTGCCGCTGATGGCGCTGCAGCATGGCGGTACGTTGTTTGACGCGGAAGGAAATGTCACCTTTGACCGCGAGCCTTGGGTGGATGTGCTGTGCTGGTATGTGAAGCAGATTCAGGGGAAGGATCGCATCGCATTTCCGTGCCAGTGGGGACAGAACCTGGCCAAGGCGATGAACGATGGGCTGGTGCTGTTTTATTTCTGCCCGGATTGGCGAACGATGCAGTTTCAGATGGACACGCCTGGGCTCGCGGGAAAGATGGGGCTGATGCCGCTGCCGGCGTGGGAGCCGGGCGGGTTGCGGACGAGCACTTGGGGAGCGACGGGGCTGGCCTTTCCCAAGGCGGGAAAGAACTTTGATCTCGCGTGGCAACTTGCG
>DATAPK010000470.1:0-2843 GCA_036265245.1 Tepidisphaeraceae bacterium
TTGCGTCGACGGCGTCGTAGGCGACGGGGTCCTCCGGCAGATCGCGTGGGCCGACCTGGACGAAGGCGGTATCTTCCAGCACGCCGAGAAGATTCTCTGATTCTCGGAATTCGTTCCATGCGGGGGCTGATCCGTTGCCGCAAACCGCCAGCACCATGTGCGTGCCGCGCCGGCCCGACATCATGTCGCGCGGCGGATCGATGTTGACCATCGTCGATGTAATCGGCAGCGTCGCGATCTCTTTGCCGTTGGTGTTGCAGAGAAAAACCTTTAATTCCTTTTGAAGATCGCGCAGGGTTGCGCCGGCCATCACATTCGGCAGACCTTGGTTGATGGGCGTGGGCAAGAAATAGGTGGCGAAGCGCTGGTCGTGCGATGAATCGTCTCCGGTGATCGATATCGTGCGGGAGAAAACGACGTCATCGCCATCCGAATCTTTTTGCTTGACCTGGATGACATAGAGCCCGCTCATCCCGGATTGCGGCTTGATGCGAACGATCATGGGGGTGAAGCAATCGGGGCGGTAGCTGCTGTTAAATCCCATGCTTTCGACTTCGCCGGTGATCTGGGCGAAGGCGATCGTAGAAATGAAAAGACTGAGCAGCCCCGCAAGAATCAAGCGCATCGAAATGACTGTACGTTGGGCCATGAAAAGCGTCAATTTAATGCGGACGGCGGAGGGGGAAAGTGACAAGGTGACAAGGTGAGGGGGTGACAAGGTGAAAAAGCCGAGATGGGGATTGCATCCTTATTTTCACCTTGTCACCCCCTCTCCTTGTCACCTTGTCATCCTACTTATGCCCCTTGGGGCGTCGCTTGCTCAGGTACTTCTTCTCCACTGCCTTCGCCAGATTCACATCGGTGATATTGGCCAGTGTACACAGCCAGGCGATGACGTCGGCGAACTCTTCTTCGAGATTTTGACGGTCGTCGCCGGTGAGGGCGGTCGCAAGTTCACCTACTTCTTCGATGAAGTATGCAAAAGTTTTCGGCCAACCGCGGGCCCGGTCGACTTTTTCGTAGCGGCCGGAAATATGCTTCTGGAAGGCGGCAAGGGTCAATTTGGGGGCCTGGGTCGATGGCTTTGTTTGGTTTCTCACAAAGAGGAGATTAACTTAATGCGATGCAATCGTCTTGCCGTGGAGGAAACATGTGGAAATTCTGGATTTTGTCCGTCAGTTTGCTGGTTTGCGCCGGGGTCAGGGCGGATGTGAAACTGCCCAGCATCTTTGGCGATCACATGGTCGTACAGCGGGGCATGAAAATCCCTGTTTGGGGATCGGCGGACGTGGGGGAAAAGGTTACGGTTAAGGTTTTATCGCAGGAGCAATCGGCGACGGCTGATGACAAGGGGAAGTGGCGCATCATGCTCGATCCGGTTGCTTCGGATGGCCCGGTTGAGATCACCGTCTCGGGCAAGAACTCCATCACGATCCAGGATGTGCTGGTGGGTGAGGTGTGGCTCTGCTCGGGGCAGTCGAATATGGAATTTCATCTGGATAAATCATCCAACAAGCAGGAAGCGCTGGCGGCGGCGGATCGGCCGAAGATGAGGCTCTTTATCGTCAAGCGCAGCAGCAGCGACATGCCGCTGGATGATTGCAGCGGGCAATGGAAGATCTGCAACGCCGACACCGCGCAGAGTTTTTCGGCGGTTGGATATTTCTTTGGCGTGCAGTTGCAGGAGAAACTCAACGTGCCGATGGGCCTGATCGAAAGTAACTGGGGCGGCACGCGCGCCGAAGCGTGGACGTCGAAAGAAGATATCTCGCGGCTTTCGCTGCCTTATGAGCCGCAGACGTCGGAGCAATATCTTCATCCCGCGCAAAACCCGGCGACACGTCCTGTCGCCGCTGCCAAGCAGCAACTCCCCGCGGCGATTTATAATGCAATGATTCATCCGATCATCGGCTACGCGATGCGCGGCGTGATCTGGTATCAGGGGGAATCCAACGCTGTTCACGCGGCGCAATATCATGATGTGCTGGCTGCGATGATCACCGGCTGGCGGCATGCGTGGGGCGAGGGGGATTTTCCGTTTTTGATCGTTCAACTGGCCAACTTCAGTGTTCCGCCCAACGCGGGGATTGAAGTGAATCCCGCTGAGGGTTGGCCCGAGGTGCGTGAGGCGCAGGCGCAGATGGTGAGGGATTTGCCAAACGTTGGCTTGGCGCTGGCGATCGATATTGGCAACAGCAAAGATATCCATCCGCGAAATAAAGCCGAGGTTGGCCGGCGGTTAGCGCTGGCGGCGGATAAAGTCGCTTATGGCCAGGATGTCGTCTACGCCGGGCCGACTTTCAAATCGCTTCGGATCGACGGCAACAAGGCGATTGTCAGCTTCGATCACGCGGATGGCGGGCTGGTGGCCAAGGGCGACACTCTCACCGGCTTTGAAATTGCCGGCGACGATGGGAAGTTCGTTCCCGCCAAAGCTGCTATTGAGGGTGACACCATCAGCGTCACGGCCGACAGCGTCGCAGCGCCAAAGGCTGTTCGATATGGATGGGCGGACGATCCCAAGTGCGATCTTTACAACAAGAGTGATCTGCCGGCCGTCCCGTTTCGGACCGCGCACTAAGCGATTTTCGCCGCGTGCAAATCGAGTTTCCCGTGGTGCAATTGGCTTTTAGCGCAGTGCGATTCGCTTTTTGGGAGATGCGAGTCGCTTTTTCGGAAATGCGAATCGGTTTTCAGTTGCTCTAATACGGTTTGAGATTGCTTCTCGCGCGCAAGTTCGGACCCTGTTCGGTTGCGCGACCCGCGTTGATGTGAGAGATTGCACGCTTCAGCAAAAGGAGTGTGCCGATGCATCTGACGGAACGAACTTCGGGGGACATTGC
>DATAPK010000471.1:0-5761 GCA_036265245.1 Tepidisphaeraceae bacterium
GCGAAGGCGTTGCAGGATGAATTTGAGGCGAAGGCGGATTGGTAGAGTTTTTTTATCCTTTATCCCATGTCGCTCACACTGACGATCAACGGGCAAACGACGCAGGCTGAGAAAAGCTTGTCGTTGTTTGACCACGCGGAGCGATTGGGGGTGCAGGTTCCGACTTCCTGCAGAAAACAGGGCAAGTGCAAGGAGTGTGTCGTCGAAGTGACGGCGGGGATGGAATATCTTTCCGCGCCGACCGAACAAGAGCAGCATCTCAAGGGAAATTTTCGTCTGTCGTGTCAATGTTATCCCGTCGCTGAAGATGGTGAAGTCAAATGTCACACAATGCGGCGTGGGCAGATGCGCATCGAGCGGCATGCATTCGGCTTGCCGTTTAGCAATCAGAAAATGCAACTTGATCCGGCGGTTACGCGCGATGGAGATCGCATTCTGATTGATGACGAAGAGATCGCGCGTTCGAGCGGGCCGATTCATGGCATCGCGATGGATCTGGGGACGACGACGATTGTGCTGCGGCTGCTGAATCTGGAGACGGGTGAATTGATCGCGGACGCTTCGTTTGAGAATCCGCAGCGATTTGGCGGATCGGATGTGATGTCGCGCATCTATTACGACACAGAGAACGGCGGCAAGCTGTTGATGCGGACGCTGGCGGGGTATCTCACGCACGCGATTGAGGAATTTCCGGTCGATCCGCAGACGATTTACGAGATGGTGGTCGTGGGCAATTCGACGATGCGGGATATTTTCTTTCGGCAGAATGTCTATTCGATTGGGCAAAATCCGTATCGATCGATCACCGAGATTGAAATGATGGAGGGGAAGCGGGCGAGCACGGCGCTTTGCGAAAGCGGCAAGCGGCTGGGGTTGCCGATCCACCCGAAAGCGCGGGTATATGGGGGGCCGATCATTAGCGGACACGTTGGCGCGGATGCGGCGGCGTGCATGCTGGCGGTCGATCTGGCGCACGAGGATCGGCTTGTAGCGATCATGGATATCGGCACGAATACCGAGTTGATTGTTGGGAATCGGAATCGAATTCTGGCGGCATCGTGTCCAGCGGGGCCGGCGTTTGAAGGCGGGGCGATTGCGTGCGGCATGCCGGGGTTGGATGGGGCAATTGAGGATGTTTTGATCGATCAGGACGGCAAGTTTCGGCTTGGCGTGATCGGAGATATCGCGCCACAGGGGATTTGTGGATCGGGTCTGGTCGATCTGATGAGTGAATTGCTTCGCACCGGGCGAATGAACGAGATGGGGCGGTTTGAAGATGATCTTCATCGCATCACGCTTGGTGAGCCGCACAATATTTTCTTTCAGGAAAGCGATGTGAACGAACTCGCGCAGGCAAAGGGGGCGAATGTCGCTGGCCTGCAGGTGGTGTTCAGCAATTTCGGTATTGAGTTTGATGAGATCGATGTGTTTTATCTGGCCGGCGGATTCGGTCGGCATTTGGGAGTGGAGGCGTCAAAGCGTATCGGGCTGATTCCGAATATCGCGGATTCGAAAATCGTGCAGGTGGGGAATGCTTCTATTGAAGGCGCGTGCATTGCGTTGCTGTCGAAATCCAAGCGTCAGGAATTGGAAGCGCTGGTGAAAAAGGTTGAGCATTGCCGGCTGGAGACGCATCCGCGGTTTTTTGATTTCTTTGTCGAAGGATGCCAGTTCAAGCCGGTGGAATCGATGCCGCAGGTGGTGGGATGATCGAGTTGATCGATACATTTCCCGACGTCAATGTCGATCCCGCGGAGTACAAGCGGCTGCTGGGATATCCGCCGGAGCGAGTGCTGGAAGGGCGGGCGCGAGAACTCGCGGATTTGACGCGGGCTTGGTATGCGAAGAACGGCAAGCCTTGGGTTTATGCGAGGCAGGTGGAAACGCTGCAGATCATCAATGGTTCGATTCTGATTGAGGGCACGACGTTCAGCAGCCCGCGATTGCAGAAAACACTGCAAGAGGCGGAGGCGCATAGCGCGATTCTGGTGGCGGTGAGTGCGGGGCCTGAACTTGAGCGGGAAGCACAGCAGTGCTGGGCGGATGAGAAGCCGGACGAGTATTTTTTCCTTGAAGTGTTTGGCTCGGCGGTGGTGGAGCATCTGACGACGATGACGGGGGCGCGGCTGTGCGCGTGGGCCGAGCGAGATGGCATGGCGGTGCTGCCGCATTATAGCCCGGGGTATCCGGAGTGGGATATCAGCCAGCAGCCGGAGCTTCGCGGGTTGATGAAGAGTCTGCCGGCGGCGCGCGGGGTTGAGGTGATGGAATCGGGGATGCTAAGGCCGAAGAAATCGCTGCTGGCGGTATTCGGATTGACGCGGCATATCGATCGAGTGCGGAAATTGAGCGATCTGATTCCGTGTGAGAATTGCTCGTTCTCGCCGTGCCAGTATCGAAGGGCTTCGTATCGCAGGACGCGCGTGCCGAGTGAAACGGAGTTGCTGGCGATCCCATCAAATAAGTCAGAGGATGTGAGTTCGATCGCGCCGGCTCTGGATCATCTCGCGAAGTATTTAGTGAATATCAAAGCGCTGGAACGTTGGGCTGGTGAGCGGCTTGAACTGAAATTTCATCACGATGGAACGATCGACGCCATGTTTCGATATGAAGGCACGACTTGCAGCAACATGGGGCGGGCGTTGGTGTTTCATTATCACGTGAAGCTTGGGCGGCGCGAGGAAGGGTATCCAATTCGCGAGCAGAAGTGCAGGCCGGCGCCGGGGGATGAGGGGCATCGGTTTATGTGCCGGTATATGAATAATGCGGAGCATTTGATGACGGCGATCGATCATGAGAAGCCGCTCTTGGGCAGGCCGCTGAATGAGGTGATTTCGTGGCACCGGCCGATGATGGGGTCGGGATGTTATTGCGAGCCTGAGCATCGAATGCATAAGTGGGGGCTGGTACTGGAGACGATTCATTTTGCGCTGGTCAGATGGGAGAAGGCGCATGAGAACGATGCGAAGCCAGTTTCTCCCTCGCCCGGTATTCCGGGAGAGGGCAGGGGTGAGGGTTCGCGCGATTCGTCTTCGTCATTAGAAGATCAAACATCGAACATTCAACATCGAACATTCAATGTTGAAAAAGAAATGCGCCCTCACCCTAACCCTCTCCCGGAGTACCGGGCGAGGGGATCAGAAGGCGCTCTTATTCAGGAAACTTATAAACGTGAACGGAGTGAGTGATGAAGAAATCATTGCTTGAAGCAATCAAGGAACGCCCGCTGCTTGGCGACGGCGCGATGGGCACGCAGTTGATGATTGCCGGATTGGAACAAGGACGGTGTGGCGAGGAGTGGAATCTGACGCATCCTGAAAAGGTGCTGGGGATTCAGCGGCGATATGCAGAGGCGGGTTCGGATTGCATTTTGACGAATACGTTTGGCGGATCGCGCATCATGCTCAATCGGCATTCCAACGCCGACAAGGTTGTTGAGGTAAACCAGGCGGCGGTGGAGATTGCGCGAAAAGCATTTGGCGATCGAGAGGGATATGTCATCGGCGATATCGGGCCGTTTGGTGGATTGCTTGAACCGCTCGGCGATTTCACCGAGACGCAGGTTTGCGATGCGTTCAACGAGCAGGCGAAGGCGCTCGTCGATGCCGGGGCGGATGCGATCATCATTGAGACGCAGACTTCGCTTGAAGAGTTGCTGCTGGGACTAACCGCCGCCAAAGAAGCGGGGGCGGCGTGTGTGATCGGGTCGCTGGCGTATGACGTGACGCTCGATGGATCGACCTTCCGCACGATGATGGGGATCGATCCTGAAACCGCGGCGAAGTTTATGCAGGAGCATGGGGCCGATGTCGTCGCCTTGAACTGTGGCACGCGGATGGATATGAACCGCGCTCGCGAGGCGGTGAAGCGATATAAGCAGGTGACGGATTTGCCGGTGATGGCGCAGCCGAACGCGGGGCAGCCGAAGCTGGTGAAGATGAAAGTGGTTTACGATGAAACGCCGGCGGAAATGGTGAAGGGTGTCGTGCCGCTGCTGGAGGCGGGGACGAATATTTTGGGCGCCTGCTGTGGCAGCACGCCTGAACATATCCGGGCGTTTCGAGTTGCGATGGATGAATATGCGAGTGTGAAACAATGAAAACCAAACTGTGTGAGATCAATCTGATTGCGATTGAAAAGCTGCCGGCCAAGACGGAAGACAAATCCGGCATCGGCGTGCATTACGTCGATGCCTATCTCAAGCCAATGAACGCGAAGCTTGAGGATGGCACGGTAGTGAAATGTAAGCGGCGGGGGTTGAAGATTACGTTGTCGGTCGGTGCAAAAAAAGGGGAAGGGTTGATGCGCAAGCTCGCGGTCAGTCTTGATCCGGTTGTGATGCTCGACGCCGCCTTGCAGGAGGCGGCCAAGGGCGCGGGGGTCGAGCTGAGTGTTGAAAACGGGGCGATGTTCGTCAGTATTTGAGTTGTTGGAATCCATTATGAAATCGTTTTCGCTTGAAGGGGAAACCGCCCTGATTACCGGTGGCGGCAGTGGTTTGGGATTGGGAATTGCCGAATGCTTTGTTGAAGCGGGCGCGCGAGTTGTGCTGGTTGGAAGGCGCGCGGATGTTCTGAAAAAGGCCGCCGCCAAGCTGGGCGATCGCGCTGCGTTTGAAGTGCAGGATATCACGCACGTCGATCAGGCGGAAAGCCTGGTTCAGCGAGCGACGAAGCACGTGGGCCCGGTATCGATTCTCGTTAACAACGCCGGCGTGCATCTGATGAAGCCGGCGGTGGAGACGGAGGTTTCGGAATTTAACGCGATGCTTCAGACACACGTGGTGGCTGCGTTCGCGCTGACGAGGGCGGTTTTGCCGGCCATGATCGAGCGCCGCCATGGTAGCGTGTTGTTTATTGCTTCGATGACGTCGCTGTTTGGCATTCCGAAAGTCGTTGCATATTCCGCGGCGAAGTCGGCTTATCTGGGCATCGTGCGCAGCCTGGCGACGGAAGTTTCTTCGCAGGGAGTGAGAGTGAACGCGATCGCGCCGGGATGGATTGAGTCGGACATGATGCAGAAAGCGCTAGCGCAGGATAATGAGCGAAAAGAGAGGATTCTCGATCGCACGCCGATGAAGGGTTTTGGAAAATCCAGCGACATTGGCTGGGCGGCGACATATCTTGCATCGCAGGCAGCGCGGTTTGTGACGGGCGTGGTGCTTCCTGTGGATGGCGGAGCGAGCATTGGGTTTTAATTTATGAAGCTTGGGCTTGGCCTTTATCGCCATCAGCTTGACGCGGAGCATTTTCGCTTCGCGAAGCAATGCAGCTGCACGCATCTGGTGATTCATCTGGTGGATTATTTTCGGTCGTCTCGCAGCAATCGGTTGGGGGATCAGCCGGTGGGGGATGACACTGGTTGGGGCTTGGCGGGCGATCCGGAGAAGCTGTGGACATACGAGGAGCTGGCCGCGATCAAGCGGCAGATCAATGATGCGGGCCTGGAGCTGGAAGCGATTGAGAATTTCGATCCGGCGCATTGGCACGATGTGTTGCTGGATGGGTCCAAAAAGGCGAAGCAATTGGAAAATCTCAAGACGATGATTCGCGCCGTCGGCAAGGCGGGGATTCCGATTGTGGGTTACAACTTTTCGATCGCGGGCGTCGCGGGGCGGGTGAAGGGGAATTTTGCGCGTGGCGATGCGGAGGCGGTGGGGATGGATGGGCCGATGGATAAACCGCTGCCGAAGGGGATGGTTTGGAATATGGTTTATAATGCCGCGGCCGGTGCAGGGGTGGAGAAGTCGGCGACGTCGGAA
>DATAPK010000472.1:0-3016 GCA_036265245.1 Tepidisphaeraceae bacterium
CAGCACTACAACCGACAGCCCGCCTGGTTTGGCACCTTCCTCTTCGGCTATTCCACCGATCTCTCCGGCCCCGCCGCCACCGCCGCAACCCTTCTCTCCTTCGCCATCATCCTCACCGTCGCCCTGCTCAACAAAGAAATCCTCGCCTACTGCTTCGACCCCACCACCGCCTATACCTCCGGCGTGCGCACGGGTTTCATTCACTATCTCCTGATGGTCCTAATCGCCCTGGTGATCGTCATCGGCATGCGTGTCGTCGGCCCCGTCCTCATGACCGCCCTCCTCGTCCTCCCCGGCGCCACCGCCATGCTCCTCAGCCGCCACCTCAGCACCGCCATCTTCATCTCCATCGCCACCGCCATCATCAGCGCCATCGCCGGCTTGATCCTCAACTCCCAATGGCGCTTCCTCCCTTTGGGTCCCTCCATTGTGCTCGTGCTAGTCGCAGAATTCATCCTCGCATACCTGGCAAGTTGGTCCCGCGCTCATTGAAATGTTTTTGATGAAGAAAACCGCACCTGACCGCTTGCGGTTTAGCATTCCCGCGCTCAATCAAACCGAATCTTCTTCGTCACCCCATCCCCTTCATACCACTGCCCCCGCTTCAACGAGATCTTCCTCAACCCCGCGCTCTTGCACGCAAAAAGAATCTGCTGCTGCAACCCCGCCAGCAACAACTGCTTCAACTCATAAAGATGAGAAGCACTATCGACCAGCACGGTCAACGTCCCCTTGCTGAACGACTCCAACGAAGTGTGCTCGCAAAGAATCTCCGGCACCCGCGCCGCCCAGCATTCCCCAATTTTAGAAAACTTAGTCTGCCGCTTCTGAACCGACCGCTTAAAAAACTCCACCATCTCCGGCCCCAACTTCGGCTGCGCCGCGCGCACTGTTCGCTTAACGCGCGACAATCGCTGAAGCTCCGCGTCGTTATGCGAAGTAGGTGACGACATGCCTATCCTTCTCCCGTCAATCCCTTGGCATCTTTCCCATCGAGCTCCAGTTTCGGTCGGTTGCTCTTCACGCGCTTTTCAACTTGCTTGATATGTTCGGCAGGCTTGATATTCTCGGGCATGGTTCCGCCGATGCGCTGAATCGCCGCACGCACTTCACGTCCGACTTGCTCATGTGTTTTGATTGCCTGCTGCTGGCCTTTGATCTTCTCCCGCGCAAGTTTTTCACGGGCTTGTGTCATTCGAAATTGATTGGCAGCCAATTCAGTCGTATCCATTCGATCCATTAAATTATCATCTCGCGCGATCCCTTTTCGCGCTTTGATCGAATCACTGCCCATGCCGTTGTAAAGTCCCTTGTAACCCGCATCGTGGAAGATCCCAAACATCGTGCTCTGCACGCCAGCGTTGCGCGCTGCACCAGAAAATGCTTTGAATTCCTCCGAGGCTTGCTTACGAAGCTCCAATCGCTCCAGATCGCGCGCATGAGCATCTGACAATTCCTGCCGGCGACTTTGAATCGCAAAATATTTCTGTGCGAGCGCTATCTCTGGTTTGCGCGGATCGCCATTCTGCGCGATGAGATAACAAGCAAACCGGCTGAGATGAAAATCCGGGACTTCTCTCTGGCTTCCCGAACCCAAATCAACCATTTTGCCGGCGCCGGCAAAATGGTGGTCACAAAAATTCCCGGATTGTTCGCATGACGTCATGGCGCGCTTCACGGCCGTCTCAAATCGCCGCCATTGTGCATATCCAAAAAGCGGTTGGATTTCCCGCGCGCTCCAAAATTCTGCCCCGTGAGAGTTGATGCGCTTTAGCTGCTCAAACGGCGTCCCACCGATCGCTGGCAAATCATCGTCTGCCATCTTTCCCCTATTGCAGATTCACCGGCATGATCACATACAAAAAATTCGCCCCGCCGCGCAGCAACCCCGGCCGATTCGCCGCCGACAGTTCCAGCGCAATCTCATCCGTATCCACCACGCGCAGCGCATCAGTCAGGAAATTCGGATTAAACCCAATCTCCACATCCCCGCCTTCAAACTTGCACGGGAAATTCACTTCCGCCTCGCCCGCTTCCGGCGATCGGCTTGTCAGCTTCAACCCCGATTTCCCAAATTGCATCCGCACGCCCTTGCTCTCTTCCGTCGTCAGCAGCGCCGCGCGCTTAATCGCCGACAGAAAATCCGCCGTGCTCGCCGTCATTTTTTTATCCGCATCTTTCGGAATCACATCCTCGTAAGGCGGAAACTGCCCCTCCACCAGATTGCTCGTCAACGTCGCGCTGCTCGTATGCACGATCACCTGGTTCTCGCGCATCTGAAATCCAACCGCCTCTTCCGGATCGTCGATGAGTTTCTCAACAAGCTGCAGCGCCTTGGTCGGAATAATCGCCTTCGCCCCATCTTTCGACAGCTTGCCAGAGCTCGCCAAATCTCCATTCGCCTGCGCGAGTCTCCGTCCATCCGTGCTCACCAAACTGATCTTCTTCCCCTTCGCCACCACCAGCACGCCGTTGAACGCATACCGCGTGCTTTCCTTCGCCGCGGCAAACAGCGTCTGCCCGATCAGTTGTTTGAGATGTCCGCCCGCAATTTCAAAATCCGCCTCCCCTTCAAAATCCGGCACCGGCGGAAACTCACTCGCCGCCTGCGTGAAAATCTTAAATTCCGAATCGTGCCCCTTAATCACCGCCCGATCGTTCGCCAGCGCAACGGATAACGTATCATCCATCGACTCGCGCACGATGTCCCGAAACTTATCCGCCGGCAAAAGTGCTTCCCCCGCCTTCTCGATCTGCACCTGCGCATCCGAATACCGAATCGCCACTTCCAGATCCGTCGCCGCCAAAGTCAGACGATCATCCGCCGCCGTCAGCTTGATGCACTGCAACACCGGCTTCGGCGTTCGCGGATTCACGACGTTTCCAACAACGGTCAGAGCCTCCAATAGAGCGCCCCGGTTGCAGATGACTTTCATTGGCGATGGCCTCTCAAGAGCATGGGTCTTCCCCGTCCCAAAAAGGTCGGGTCGGGCAGTCTATCACCACTCTCTTAATA
>DATAPK010000473.1:0-6968 GCA_036265245.1 Tepidisphaeraceae bacterium
GCAATGTCCCCCGAAGTTCGTTCCGTCAGATGCATCGGCACACTCCTTTTGCTGAAGCGTGCAATCTCTCACATCAACGCGGGTCGCGCAACCGAACAGGGTCCGAACTTGCGCGCGAGAAGCAATCTCAAACCGTATCACTCGCTAAAGCTATCCAACCGAACTGCAGATTTTAATCCGTTAAAGGTTCCAGAAGACCGACCCCCCGGCAAGAAAAAGTAGATCGCCAAAAATAAGACTCTCAGCGATCGCGTCGTCGGCGACGAGTAAGAAATGTTGCCGCGCCCATCGCGATCAATCCCAGGCTCGCCGGTTCAGGGACATTCACGCCCAAAATCGGAGACGATGTCACGTAGGTCGTCGTCAAACTCTGCGGGAACAACACGTTGCTGGAAACCGTCGAAACTGCAAGCCAATCTGTCGGGGCAATGCTCGCGGTAATCAATCGTTGCGTCACATCGACGCTGGCTCCAAAATTCACCGGCTGCCAGATGATCCCGTTCGACGTCCAAAGCTGCACATTTCCGGCCGCGATGCCCGGCGAGAAGGTGTCGTCATATCGCAGCGTCACATCCATTGCCGTGGCGCCCAGATCGTTAAAGTCGCCGTTCCAGATGCTCGCGAATTTGACTCCGCCCGGAGTCGGCGGAATATCCATTCGGTCCGGGGCCAGCAAGTTGATCGATCGGTCGCCGGGATTGGTCACGCCGGTGAAACTGAACCTCGCGCTGTTGATCAGTTCCAATTTCTCATCCGTGGGATTCTCGCCCCACGTCACGGTCGGATCAGCCCCTGTGATATCCACCGGCGGCAAAACCAGTCGCCCGCCATGCCGGGCAAAAAAGCCGTTGTCCTGCCCGGGCGGATTCGGGATCGTGTTGATCACCTTCGCAAAGCTCGAAAGATTCAGATCGCGATCAAACCCATATCCATCGGCGATCACAACGCCGTTTTGATTCAGCGTGCCGTGCAGATTGACATTGCCCCAGCCATACAATCTGCCCTGGCCAATTGGGTCCTGGCGAACTGTCATGGAAACCGGCTCGCCGCTGCCGATTTCCTGAACGGATCCCGTGCTGTTCTCATCACCCAGCGCAAGCGCCCCCGACCCGCGATCGCCGACGATCACGCCGGTATGTTTCACTCCGCCGCGCGTGACATTCAGCACGCCGCCCGCCTGTTTATAAATTCCGTTAGCCCCCGCTGCCGCGCCGATGCGAACACTGTTGGTCGTATTCAACCCGCCCGTCTGCTTCAGCGTCGCCGCGCTGTTGGCGCCGACGACTTCCTTGCTCGCCGTCACATGGCCATGCTGCAGGCTATACAACCCGCTGCTGCCGTTCGCCAGCGCCAGCACCAAGCCATTGCTGTTCCTCAAGGCATCGTTGCTTGTCAGGCTTGGGATGCCGTTGGCAGAGTCGATCGTATGATCCCCGCCGGTCTGAGTGAATGTGCCGTCGCCCTGCACGCCGATGGCCACGAGATTATCGGTGATCGTTCCATCACTGAATTGAATCAACCCCTTCGATCCCGGTTGCATGGCAGCGTAAACGGCGCCGGCGTTAAGCGAAGCGCTGGCGCTGTTGATGACCAGATTTCCAGAGCCGGCATCGCCGACTATAACCGTGCCCGCCTGAATGCTCGCGGTCCCACTCACGACATAAGTGCCGCTGCCGTCTTTGTCTTCGCCGAGGGATAGATGATCGGTCTGCACCACTCCGCCGGTCTGATGGAAGTCGCCAAACCCATCCACGCCGACCGAGAACTTGCGAACATTGATCGGATTTGGGCCGCCCGACCAGGTGTACGACTGGTGTGACCCAAACGCTCCACCGATGACGACCGACGAATCGGATGCGGCGATCGGTTGAGGCAATGGTGTCGAGCTTGAGCTGGCTGGTGAATCCGTCGAGTGATCGCCCACCGCCGCAAGCGCGGCCGATTTTTCCGATGGCGTTGAAATGGGCCAGTGAATCGTCGGCTGCGACAGGACAATGGGCGACAGCGTAAAGCTGCTGTTATTCGATGCGACGGCAGAAGGCTTCTGAACCGCCGCCGTTGGATGACTCGCACCGGCGCCGCCGTCCGTGGAAGAAACTGCTTGCAACGGCGCCGGCTGCGATGGCTCGCTCACGGCAAATGACTGGATATTTGTATTGTTCGGAGTCGAATCGGGTTTTGCGGGCACAATCGTCTTCGCCGGCTGCTGAGTCGAAACAACCGGCACGTGCAAATTTCGCGAAAACGTGCGAATGATCGGATCGAACAGCGAGCGAATGCCCGGCAGATTCATCTCCATGCCAAACGGTTTCACGCGAGCGACAAACTCCGCCGCACCCGCCGCCGCCGTTGCAAGCAGCGCCGCGGCAGTAACGGCAGCTTTGATTTTCGCCATCAGCAGGCCTTGCTCGGCCAGCCGATTGAATCCCATCACCTGCGCGGATAACCCCGCGCCGCTGGTGTGTCCCGCCGCCATCTGCATTGCCGCGTAGCTGGTGCGATGAATCAGATGTTCCTGCACGCTGCTCTGAATGACCGTCGCCAGCGCGATGCCCAGCATCGACCCGCCGATGCTCACGCCGCGGCCAGCCAAATTCTCCGCCAGCAATTTTCGGCCTCGATGCAACCGCACGCCCAGCGTGCTTGGCTTGCAACCCAGCTCCCGGGCCATCTCTTCAGGTCTAAGCCCGCCAAAATAATGCAGAATTAGTGGCAGCCGATACTTCGCCGGCAGCTTGTCGAGTTCATCCCGCAGAACAACTTTGACTTCATCCAGATCGACGATGGCCGATGTGTCGCCGTCCCCCGCGTTCATCTGTTGCATGACGCTGTGGCGTTCCTCGCGCACCTTGCGGCGCGTTTTGGATCGCTTCACATCCAGCGCGAGTCTCTGCGCCACCTTTTGAAGCCAGGGCGCGAGATATTTGATACCGTTTTCAGTTTTGGATTTGACGGCAAGGGTCAGGAAGACCGCTTGTGCAGCGTCTTCGGCGTCGTGGCTGTCTCGAAGGATCTGGTAGCAGACGTTGAAAACCATGCCCGCATAACGGCGCACGATCTCCTCGAACGGCTCTTGACGGCCGGTCTGTACAAAATCCCCGAGGAGCTCTTGTGCGCTCCGGGCAAGGGCTGGGCCCTGTGATACCAAACTAATCCTCCACGGATTCCTATAACCAAAGACGCCGTAACCAATAACCTATTTCAAAAACAGTTTACCCCACATTCGGCGATGATCTTAGGCGCAAAATTCGCACCCGGCGAAAAATCTTTAAGATGGGTTGAGAAAAAGGATTATGTGAGATTTTTCACCTTTTATGGTAGAACTTTCCGCAATACGTCATTTCGGCGGAGGAAATTTCATGAGGCAAGTTCTTTTTGCGTTTTTGGTCTTTTTGCTGGCTGCGGGCGGGTGTGCGACGGCACCTTTGAGCCGGCCTCGCATCGAATTGAATTGGAAATTCCTGCAAAGCGACGCCCAAGGCGCCCAGCAGGCGGCGTTTGACGATTCCAAGTGGCAGTCGGTCGATTTGCCTCACGATTGGGCGATCGCCGGGCCGTTTGACGAGCACGCCGCCACGACGGGTTCGGGCGCTTTTCTGCCGTCCGGGGTCGGGTGGTATCGCAAGCATTTCACCTTGCCTACCTCCTATGAGGGCAAACACTTCTTCATCGATTTCGACGGCGTGATGGCCAACAGCGATGTCTGGATCAACGGCCTGAACCTCGGCCATCGCCCTTATGGCTATTCCAGCTTCCGCTACGACCTCACCGGCCATCTCACCTTCGGCCACGATAAGCCCAACGTCCTGGCCGTCCGCGCTGACAATGAAAAGCAACCCGCCTCGCGGTGGTATTCGGGCGCGGGGATTTATCGCCACGTTCACTTCATCGTGACGGACCCGATCCACTTCGAACATTGGGGTAATTTTGTCACCACCAATAAGAATGACGTGCTGGTGAAAAGCACTGTGGTCAATCAATCGGATACTGCGCGGCAGGTTTTCGTTCAGCTCGAATTGCTCGATCCTTCTGGAAAAACGGTCGCGATGGATGAAACCAAGCCGCAGATTATTCAGCCGGGGCGATCGTTTACTTTTCAGCCCAAAACATCCGTCCAAAATCCGCGGCTTTGGAATCTGGATGATCCCAATTTGTACAGTGCGATCTTGAGTATTCATTCCGGCAACACGCTCATGGGCACCGAAACGGTTCCTTTTGGCATCCGCCATTTCGAATTCAAAGCTGACACCGGCTTTTGGCTGAACGGAAAGAATTTCAAACTCAAAGGCGTTTGCATTCACGACGACGGCGGGGCGTTCGGGGCGGCGGTGCCGATGGGGGTTTGGGAGCGGCGGCTGAAAGCGCTGCGAGAGATCGGGGCCAATGCGATCCGCACTGCTCATAATCCGCCTGATCCGATGTTTCTGGATTTGTGTGACCGCATGGGATTTCTGGTGATGGATGAAACGTTCGATTGCTGGACGGTCGCGAAGAATCCGTTTGATTATCACCTCTATTTCCGCGACTGGTTCAAGACCGACGCCCGCGACATGGTGCTGCGCGATCGCAATCACCCGAGCATCATTCTTTACAGCGCCGGCAATGAAATTCACGACACGCCTAAGCCGGATATCGCGAAACCGATTTTGAAGGACATCGTGCGGGTCATCCACGAGGCCGATCCGACTCGGCCGGTGACGCAGGCGCTGTTTCGTCCGAATGTCAGCCACGATTACGACAATGGCCTGGCGGACATGCTCGATGTCATCGGCACGAACTATCGCGACAACGAACTGATTGCCGCTCACAATGCCAAGCCGGAGCGAAAGATTGTCGGTACGGAAAATCGGCACGATCGCGAAAGTTGGCTGCCGATGCGCGATACGCCAGCGTATTCGGGCGAGTTTCTTTGGACGGGCGTGGATTATCTTGGTGAGGCGCGCCGCTGGCCGATCGTTGGATCGGGGTCGGGTTTGGTCGATCGTGATGGCACGCCAAGGCCTCGCGGGTTTGAGCGGCAGAGTTGGTGGTCGGACGAGCCGATGGTGAAGATGGCCCGTCGGGTTGCGCCGCAGGCGCGGACGCCGGATGATCCGGGGTTTGAGCCGCTGAATCGTGTGCAGGCGCAGTTCGCGGATTGGACGCCGAAGAATCTTTCGCCGCACGAAGAGACGGTCGAGGTTTACAGCAATTGTGAATCTGTCGAATTGTTCCTGAATGGAAAATCGCTTGGCAGCCAGAACATTCACGCCGACGCGTCGGCGCGGGTTTGGCATGTGCCGTTTGAGCCGGGCGCGCTCAAGGCGGTCGCGAAGAATGGCGACAAGGTCGTCGCGAATGACGAGCTTCGCACTGCCGGCAAGGCGGCGAAGATTGTTCTTGAATCGGATCACGAAAAGCTCTCGCCGAGTTGGGAGGATGTCTCTTACATCACGGCCCGCGTGGTTGATGAGAATGGCGTGACGCTTCCTGCGGCGACCAATCTTGTGAACTTCAAGATCACGGACCCGGGCGTGATCGCAGCGGTGGATAACGCGGACAACTCCAGCCATGAGTCATTTCAGGCGAGCGAGCGGCACGCGTATCAAGGCGTTTGCTATGCGGTTGTCAAAGCGACGGCTGCTTCGGGGGCGATCGTTGTCTCGGCTTCGTCGGAAGGACTGGAGCCGGGCACGATCAAGATTGAGGCGACGCCGGCGAAGAACTGATCTGGAAGTGTTTCAAAACTCCTGAGTGTCTCAGGCGCCGGTGTCTGAGGTGTTCCGAAGACCGGGATTTTCCTGCCGTCTATCCGCCTCTTCGGAGTACCTCAGAGGCGGCGTCTGATTTTATTTTTAATGTCCTCCGGGGGATTTGATTTCCAACTGTGGGCGGCCTTTTTCGGGCCAATCGGTGTGGAAGAATTGGCCGCGCTTGGTGTCGGTGCGCTCGTAGGTGTGGGCGCCGAAGAAGTCGCGTTGGCCTTGCAGGAGGTTTGCCGGCAGTCTCGCGCTGCGGTAGCCGTCGTAGTAAGACAAGGCGGACATGAAGGCTGGGGCGGGGGCGCCGTTGGTGGCGGCGAGAGCGACGACTTTGCGCCAGTTGGCCTGGCCTTTTTGGATTTGCTCGTTGAAGTAAGGGTCGAGCAGGAGGTTTACCAGGTCGGCGTTGCGGGTGTAGGCTTCGGTGATTTTCTGGAGGAAGCGGGCGCGGATGATGCAGCCGCCGCGGAAGATGCTGGCGATTTCGCCGAAGTGGAGCTTCCAGTTGTATTCCTTCTGGGCCTCGCGCATGAGCTGGAAGCCCTGGGCGTAGGCGCAGATTTTGGAGCAATAGAGTGCATCGCGGATGGCGGCGATGAGTTCGTCCTTGTTGCCGACGGGGTTGATCTGCGGGCCTTTGAGAACTTTGCTGGCTTGCACGCGTTCATCCTTCAAAGCGGAGAGACATCGCGCGAAGACGGCTTCGGCGATGGCATTGGCGGGGATGCCCATGTCGAGCGCGTTGGTGCTGGTCCATTTGCCGGTGCCCTTTTGGCCGGCGGTGTCGAGGATGTAATCGACGAGATATTCGTCTTTGTGAATCGGATCTTTCTGCTGAAGGATGTCGGCGGTGATCTGGATGAGGAAGGAATCGAGATCGCCTTGATTCCATTGCTCGAAGATCTTGCCCATCTCGGGGGCCTTCATGCCGAGCAGGGATTGCATGAGGGTGTAGGCTTCGCAGATGAGCTGCATGTCGATGTATTCGATGCCGTTGTGAACCATTTTCACATAGTGGCCGGCGCCGTTTGGGCCGAGGTAGACGGTGCAGGGGACGCCGCCGGTGACGGGATGGCCGGGGGTTGCGCCTTCGAGGGGCTTGCCGGTTTTCTCATCGACCTTAGCGGCGACGGCTTCCCAGATGGGTTTGAGATGTTTCCAGGAATCGGGGTCGCCGCCTGGCATCATGCTTGGGCCGAAGCGCGCACCGGTTTCGCCGCCAGAGAC
>DATAPK010000474.1:0-6365 GCA_036265245.1 Tepidisphaeraceae bacterium
GCACGATGGCGACGAAGAGTTCCTGTTTGCTGGCGAAGTGGCGATAGAGAATCGGCTCGGTGACGCCTGCCGCCTTGGCGATGTCGGCGGTGGTGGTGGCGTCGTAGCCACTTTTGGCGAAGAGTTTGGTCGCCACGTCGATCAATTGTTCACGTCTTTGAGCGGCTTTCAGTCTGGCCATGGGAAAAGTTTGCAACCACTCATTAAGTTTTGCAAGGGGGAAATAATTGGTTCACCACAGAAGCGTGGAAATGTCAGAAGAAGGCGGAAGAATCCAGGGCGATTGAGCGGGGCAAGATGAAACGAGTGAAGTACAAGGTCAAGGGCCGATGAAGACCAGCGCCGCTCTCGCGACGGGCTTCTTTCTACGCGGTAGGATACGGAAATGAAGCGGCGAATGTTCAACATGCTGGCCGTGGTGGCGCTGGTGCTGTGCGTGGCATCAATCCTGCTCTGGGCACGCGCGAGGTACTATCGTGACCGCTTCGCCGTCCACACGGTCAGCGGCAGATACTTCTCCATCTGCTCGATGGGCGGCCAGATCAGATGCGAGGTCTCTGCGCACTTCATTCCTTTACGAAGCGTTGACTTCGAATCGTCGACTGACCTGTCCTGGGGGTTCAACCCGGCGTGGCTGCATTGGGGAGGATTCGCGATCGGGCATCAGCCTTGGATTTTCTCCAGCCCGGGCTCGGGGACGACCAGCTACATGGCTGCACTCGTTGAATTTCCACTATGGACTATTACGCTTGGCTTGCTCGCCAGTGCATGGATGATGCGCCGTATCGTGCGTAAGATTAATCGCCGAGTGGAATTGGGCCAATGCCTGCGCTGCGGCTACGATCTGCGCGCCACACCCAACCGTTGTCCCGAATGCGGAGCGGTGCCCGAGAAAATTCAAAAGCCGAGCTGATCGACTATCAAAATTTGGACATTGGGGATTTGTTGGTCATGGCCTTAACTCTACTGTCATTTTCTCGACGTCATCGGCATTGAATTTCAATGCACGGCGGCCAGTTTTTCCAATACGGTGAACATCGCCTGCGTGCCGTCTTTGCCGTGGCCTGCAGCCTGAGCGGCAGAAAACAATTGGTGCACGAGGCTGGCGGCGGGGAGGGAAGTATTGGAATCCTCGGCGGCCTGCATGAGCAGACGAAGATCCTTCTGCATGAGATTGATCATAAAGCCGGGGCGAAAATCATTGGCGATCATCTTGGGACCGAGATTCGCCAGTTGCCAGGAAGCCGCGGCGCCGCCGCCAACTGCCTCAAGTGTCTTTTCGGGGTTGAGGCCGTTCTTTTTCGCAAAAACGATTGCTTCGCTGACGGCCATCAGGTTGATGCTGACGAGAATCTGATTGACGAGCTTGGTGAGCTGCCCCGCGCCGCTTGGGCCGCAGTGGATGATGGTCTTGCCCAATCGTTTGAGCATGGGCTCGACGGTGTCAAACGCTTTCTCCTCGCCGCCGACCATGATTGAGAGCGTCGCATTCCTCGCGCCCACATCGCCGCCGCTGATTGGGGCATCGAGCAATGTCGCGCCCTTGGCTTCGAGTTTCTTCGCCATCTCGCGCGTGGCCGCGGGGGAGATCGTGGAATGATCGACGATAATCATTCCCTTGCGCGCCGCGTGGATCACGCCGTTGTCACCCAGAAGCACATCCTGCACATCGGGCGTATCGGTCACGCAGACAAAGACCACATCGGCATGTCGCGCCGCCTCGGCGGGCGATTCAACCAAAGTCGCTCCGTGCGCGACCAGTGGGTTCGCTTTTGCGGCGGTGCGAGAATAAACGGTCATTGGATGCCCGGCCGAGAGGATATGCCCGGCCATCGGCAAGCCCATGATGCCCAGCCCAATGAAGGCAACTGGAGGAAGTGGCGATTGTTTGTTTCGTTTCATATCTGCGATTCCAGATGTCCGAACAGTTTGTGTGAGGGAAGAACGCTCCCCTTTGGGTCGCGGCTAAACGCGAGGAGCGAATTGTACGCTTTCATTTGGTTTTGGGTTAGGGAACGAAGGATGCGAACTATCTGGCCAGCAACAGGACGAGCATCACGATGATCACCAGCACCGACACCGTGCTCCATGCCAGCAAGCCCATCACCAGCGGGTGCTTCCAGATCGAGCCTTGCTCAGGTTGGGGATCGATATCGACGGTTTGAGCGGTTTTTTCGATGTCGGCGATGTGTTCGAGATCGACACTTCGGCGGGCATGAATCGGCGGTTCGCCGGCGCGGACAAGTTTCAGATCCTCTAGCATCTCCGCAGTGCCGCGATAGCGCTCATCGCGATTCTTCGCCATCGCCAGCTCGATGATCTCGCCAATGCCGGCGCTAAGGGCGGTGTTGAGATGATCGGGCGGGGTGAGCGGCTGCTTCAGATGCTTGTGCATCACCGCGCTGGGCGTGTCGCCGTCAAATGGCGCCTGCCCGGTGACCAGGTGATACATGGTCGCGCCCAGCGAATAAATGTCGGCTCGGAAATCGATGTCCACATCGCCGCGAATCTGCTCGGGGCTGATGTAGTAGGGGGTGCCGTATGCTTTGCCGGCTTCGCTTTCGGCAGCCTGCTTGTCATCGGTTGAGCGCGCCAAGCCCAGATCGGTCAGCTTCGCGACACCCTGCGGAGTGAGAATAATATTCTTCGGTTTCACGTCGCGGTGGATCAACCCGCGGGCGTGCGCGTGATTGAGGGCATCGCAAATCTGGATCATGATGTCGAGGGCTTCGTTCTCGCTGAAGGTTCGGCCTTCACCAACGGGCGGCGGCTGCATGATGTCATAGAGGGTTTTGCCCTCGATGTATTCCATCACGAAATAATGCCAGTTCTCGGCCGTTGTACCGACGTCGATGGCCTGCACGATATTGTTGTGGGCCAACCTCGCCGCGGCTTTTCCTTCCTTGTGGAAGCGTTCGACGAAATCGACATTCTCGCTATTTTTTCGCGGCAGCACTTTGATTGCGACGATGCGATCGAGCGAATTCTGACGTGCCTTATAAACCGTCGCCATCGCACCCTTGCCGAGCTTGCCCAGGAGCGTGAACCCGGGAATCTCCGAGCGCTTCTCAGAAAGCTGGCTGCGGATGCGCTTGGCCTGGTTGACGGTGATGAAATTATTTTCGATGAGGAGATCGGCGAGCGAGCGTTGGTTGGGGTCGGAAGCCTGCTTTTGCTGCTCACGGCAGAATTCGATTTCGGTCTTTGTGGCGAGCCCCAAATCAACGACAACCTTGCCAACCTCAGTGTCGAGGTTGGAAGAAATGCCTAACGCATTGCTGTCGGAATTTGCCATCGTCAGTGGTACGTCTTTAATTGTCCGCTGGCTCGTGTATACAACGGTAAATTTCCCTCGCCAAAGTGTCAAGGGGGAACTTTAAATGCAGGACGGTTTATCGGCCTTGCCGGGGGATGCTTTCGGTTTGACTCTGCCGGGAAGACGGATAAAACAGTTTATACCACGGTGGCCATAGCTCAGTTGGTAGAGCGCCAGGTTGTGGTCCTGGACGTCGCGGGTTCGAGTCCCGTTGGTCACCCTGAATAGGATTGAGTCATTGAAGCATTGAATCATTCAATCATTGGGCAGATGTGCGGTTTTCCTCCAATGATTCAATGATCCGATGTTTCAACGGCTCATTTTTGTTGAATCATGCTTACCAAGCGAATTATCCCCTGTTTGGACGTTGATCGTGGCCGCGTGGTCAAGGGCGTGAAATTCTTTGATCACGTGGATGCCGGCGATCCGGTGGAGCAGGCCAAGCGATATCAGGCGGATGGGGCGGATGAACTGGTTTTTTATGACATCACCGCCAGCCACGAGGAGCGAGAGATCATGGCCGATCTGGTGCAGCGCGTCGCCGAGAGCGTGTTTATGCCCCTGTGCGTTGGCGGGGGGATTCGGACGTTGGAAGATGCGACGCGGCTCATTCATGCCGGCGCGGAGAAGGTCAGCCTGAACTCGGCTGCGGTCAAAAATCCTAAATTAATTTCTGAAG
The DNA here is from genome assembly GCA_036265245.1 of Tepidisphaeraceae bacterium. GTDB lineage: Bacteria > Planctomycetota > Phycisphaerae > Tepidisphaerales > Tepidisphaeraceae > DATAPK01. The sequence goes on from DATAPK010000474.1 coordinate 3,996, forward strand.
TTTCGCGGAAGTTTGGATCGCAGGCGGCGGTCCTGGGGTTGGATGCCAATCGCGTGATGAAAGATGGCGTCGAGATTTGGGAGGTCTTCGTCAACGGCGGCCGGGTCGGAACGGGCATTCGCGTGATGGATTGGGTGAAGCAGGCGGAAGAATCCGGGGCGGGCGAGATTGTGCTGAATGTGATGAACGCCGACGGCACGAAAGAGGGATACGACATCGAGATGACGGCGGCGGTGAGCGATGCGGTGAGCATTCCCGTCGTCGCGAGTGGTGGGGCGGGGTCGCCGCAGCATATTTATGACGTCCTCACCGCGGGGCATGCGCATGCGGCGTTGGCGGCGAGTATTTTTCACTTTGGGCAGCATCCGGTGCCGGAAGTCAAACAGTTCCTGCATGAGCGCGGCGTGCCGGTGCGATTGCGATAATACAAATCATTGCCGGATCTTTACCGCAACCCGCAGGGCTTTCCAAAAATGTCAGCATATGCTAACTTATAGGCACATGCGCATCATCCGATGCTTTTTATTCGCTTTGTTTGCCTTATCCGGCTGCACGCGTATGCTCGCCGAGCAGGTGGTTCGGGCGCCAAATCTGGGGGTGGCATCGGAAGCGGGGAAGGATGATTCGGTGGAGGGTTTGCGGTGGTTTTATGTAGATCGGCAGCTTCGTGTCCCGGTGAATTCGCCGGCGGCGACGATTTCGGTTTGGGTGTGCGAGCCGACGCATGCTCAGGAGATGTTCAAATTCTTCGGCCACGGCCGACGGGTGTGGCCTCACCTTTGGCGAATGCCGACGACCACGCCAGCGACGCAGCCGGTAGTGAAGGGGACGATTTTTGTTTTGCATGGCATTCAGGATGAGAAGTCGCTTGGGCCTTATGTGTTGTTTCGGGAGATGCTAGCGCATCAAGGGTATCGCGTTGTGCAGGTGGATTTGCGCGGGCACGGGCGATCGACGGGCCAATGGATTACCTATGGTGTGCAGGAGTCTCACGACCTGAAACAGGTACTCGATGCGCTCGAAAACCAAAACCTTGTCGCGGGCAAGGTGGGGGTAGTTGGCATTTCTTACGGCGGCGCGGTTGCGATTCAATGGGCGGCGATTGATCCGCGCGTTCAATCGGTCGTCGCCATCGAACCGTTCTGCACCCTTCGCGACATCGCCCACGATGGAGCGAAGTTTGCCCTTGGCCCAGCGAGATTTTTGTTTAGCGATGATGATCTTCAAAAAGCGCTCAATCAGGCAGGACAAATGGCAGGATTTGATCCAGATGATGCCAATCCGTTGCGCGCGATCAAGAAAACCACCGCGCCGGTGCTCTTGATCCACAGCCGCGACGATCAGTTTATCCCGTACACCCACAGCCAGCGGCTCCACGACGCCGATCCTGAGCACAGCAAACTTGTGCTCGTCAGCGGCTCATCCCATTTCGACATCTGGCTCAAATCGTTCCAAATCATCCAGGATGAGACTTTGGCGTGGTTTGGAGCCTATATCGCACCGCCGGCGAGCATCCAAAAAGATTTGCCAACGATAAAAATCAACAAATCGCTTTAACATATCCGCCGATGGATCGTCTGATGTTCAGACGTCAACCAAGTTTTCGCGGCGAGGAAGTGTGGATCGCGACAGCTTTGACCGGCTTTTGTTGGATCACCTTGCTGCGGCACAGCGTTTTGCTGTCCGTCTGAGTGGCGATGCGCAATCGGCCGAGGATTTGCTCCACGATGCCATCGTCCGCGCGGTTAAAAACTTCAGCAGCTTTCGCGGGCAGTCGAAATTCACGACCTGGCTGTTCAAGATCATTATCAACTGTTTTCGCCAACGCCTGCGGCGCAAGCCGATGTCGCTGATGGGGGAAGGTCAGGTTGACGCGCGGACGATGGATCCAACTTCTGCAAGTGATGCGGAAGAATTGAGCCGGATTGTGGCGCAGCGGATTTCATCGCTTCCGCCGAGGCAACGCGAGGTGTTGGTATTAATTGTGTATGAGAGAATGAGCATCACCGAAACTTCACAAGTGTTGGGGATTGCGAATCAAACGGTGCGGACGAGCTTGAGCCTGGCACGAAAGCGGTTGAAGCAGGAACTGGCGATTTATTTGAACGCAGGCATTCGTGGAAAATAATTTCGACAACCTCGACCCCGCCGACCAGTCGCTCGATGAGCTATTGGGCAAAGCGCGCTGGCCGGAATTGCCGCCGGAAGCGGGTGCGCGACTCAAGACCCATATTTTGTCGATGCGTTCTTCGCGTCATTCCCGCCGCGCCATTGGATTTTTTGCTGCGATGGCGGCATCGTTATTACTTGCGATCGGATTGGCATATCTGCTGGTTCGACGCGCGATCACCTCAAACCAGAATGCTTCCG
>DATAPK010000475.1:0-6809 GCA_036265245.1 Tepidisphaeraceae bacterium
ATACGCTGTCCAGCAGCTTTGTGGTGGACGAAAGCACGAATCCGGCAAGCAAGGTGGTCACGCCTCAGACGCGAGATCGGATTGAGGCGTTCGCGCTGGATGGAAAGCTCGATTATGTTTTGACGGATGCGCATGCAACGCGCTTAAGCGGCGAAGTGCTGCTGGCCAGTGGGGATGATGCGCGGGTGTCGAGCACGAACACCACCTATGGCGGCGCGCGGCCGGGGTCGGTGGATCGCGCTTTCAACGCGCTAGGATTGTCGGATGTCGGCGTGGCGTTTTCGCCGGTGGTGTCAAATCTCCTGGTGCTGCGTGCAGGGATAAGCACGATACCGTTTATGGAGTGCAAGCCGCTGCGCAAGATGCAGATTGGTTCGGAATTTTATGCGTTCGCGAAATTCGATCGAAACGCCCCCATTAACGAGCCGACGACCAACAGCCGCTGGCTGGGTATCGAGCCTGATCTTTACATGAACTGGCAGATCACCAGCGATGTCTCTTTTACGGCGCGCTATGGTGTTTTCATCCCGGGCGACGCGATTGAAAGCGACGGCAAAGTCAGGCAGTTTCTTTATACAGGAGTGACGATCTCATACTGAGACAAGCCTATTATGCGGACCGCCCTGCTCATTCTGATGTGTCTTGTTGCCGGCTGCCAGACCGCGCATGTGTCCGAGCCCCTGACACAAAAGCTCGGCGGAGATGATCTGGACGCTCAGATGGAGTTTTGGCATCAGCTTGAAGATCGGCCGGTCACGTGCAATGACGAGGCGTTTCATGGGTTCCTGTTGTATCTGGATCAATCCGATCCGAATACGGATTATGCGGCGCGGGTGAGCGCACTCAAAGCGCGAGGTTTTTTGCCGGGTGATTTCAACGGGCAGGCCGATGAAGCAGTATCGCGCGGGACGCTGGCGGTGGCGATTTCTCATGCGCTGCAGATAAAAGGTGGTATGATGATGCACCTGGCTCCGAGCGTTCCACGATATGCGGTGCGCGAGTTGGTTTATATGGAGCTTTATCCGCCCAGCACGCCGAACCAGACATTCTCCGGCTCGGAATTTGTCGGGATCATCGGGCGGATCGAGGACTATCAGCGCGGCGACAACACCGATCTGCCCGCCGCGCAGTTGCCGCACTAATGGCCGACTGGAGGCACGCGATGTCCAAGCGAATTTCTCTTTTCGTCGCGATTCTCTCAATTCTTCTCACCGGGGCGCTTCACGCGCAGACGGAGCCGGCCACGACGAGCTTTGCGCTTCCCGAAGGGCCGATCAAAGTCACCGTTACGGGGGTGCAGGGCATCGTTCAATATCGAACCGGGGCGGATCAAAAATGGAACAAGGCCGCGGAGGGTGTTGAACTGACCGAAGGCGCGGAATTGCGCACCGGGCCTCGCAGCGCGGTGCGATTTATGATCGGCGACGACCAGGTGGTGACGCTCGATCGCCTGGGGACGATCCAGATTCTGAAAGCCAATTTTGCAAATGGAAAAGTCTTCACCGATCTTGGGATGAAGTACGGGCGAACGCGATACGACATCGAAAGTGCCGCCCGCGAGCATGATGCGAAGGTGCGAAGCCCCAGTTCGGTGCTGGCGGTGCGCGGCACGCAGTTTAGTTTGAACGATCAGCCTCCATTTGCGCCGACGGCAGTCAGCTTGAGCGGGCGGGTGATGTTTCAGGATGCCCATAAGGTTGTCGCGTTTGGAGCCAAGGGAAAAGGCAAGGCCAAGATCGACACCGATTCGGATAGCTCGGCGCAAACCGCGTTGAAGACGACTCTCGTCCAGCCGAACGGCAAGTTTTTTGGATACACGGATATCGAAGCGACACGGAACCTGCAAAACGCTCTTGGCGGTTATGGAAGCAACGCGCCCAATTCGGTGGCGTCGCTGATTAACCAGGGAACGGTGCAGAATTTCCCGGTGGCGGTGGTTCTGATTCAGGAGCAGCTATTCTTCGGCTTAAATTGGACAGGCTCGGGGCTAAGCGATGTGAGTTTGCAGGTGACCGATCCAAATGGCCTGGTGGTGAACAAGGCGAATCCGATGATTCCAGGTTTTGCGGCGTATCAGGATGCGCCGCCTGCCAATGCGGTCGGCGTCGGCGGGCCTAAGACGGTGACGTGGGGCAGCATCTTCCCGCCGGGCACTTATACGATCACAACATCGCTCATTTCGCAGGGAGTCGAGCCGGTGCCGGTGAATGTTTCGCTGGATGCGATCAAAGACCCGACCGGCCAGGCGAATGATTTCGCGGAACTGGGGCCCAACGGCGGGCCGTTCCTTTATACGTTGGATCCGAAGAATCCAACGAAAACAGTGACGGTACAAGCAGAGGCGAAGCCGCCGACGCCTCCGACACCGGCTCCTGGTGCTTTGCATGTGAAGGCGCGCGCCCCGTCAGCAGCGCGAAGCAGGCATTGAGTCTTAGCGACGCCGTCGCTTCAATCCGATCATTGACGCTAATCCGATCAGGGCGATGGTTCCTGGTTCAGGCACGGTTGATAAGGGAGTACCCAGCACAATCGTTCCACCCGTGCCACCAGGAATATCAAAGAGCTGCATCAGGGGATAGTTGTTCTGGAAATCGCTGCTCAGTTGCAGCCCGTTGTCGGTGAGGGTTCCGGTATAGGACATCAGGGTGTATGCAGCGTCGGGATTGAAGTTTGGGCCATCATTCACGTTTAGCACGCCATCAAGGGTGAGATCCCCCGTAATGTTGATCAAGTCGCTGTCTGCATTGGGTGTGTCCAGGTCGAAATCGACCTGGGTTTGATCGTGAAGCGTGAGATTGCCGACGATCGACAGATGCCCTGAGCCCTGAAGCGTTGTAGGGATTGCGGCGGCGGTTGGGGCTGAAATCGCCGTGAGGCTGCCGGGCTGCAGGTGAGCGTTATCAGATACATCAACGTCGCATTTAATCATGCCTACGCCGCCCAGCGCGGCGCCGGTGCTCACGAGAATCTGCGAGCCGCCAATCAGTGGAGCAGCGAGCGGACCTGCTGGGATGGGAGCATTGACATTCCAAACGCCGTCAATGGCGACGGCGCCACTTTGTACGGTCATCACGCCCACATAGCTGTTGCTGACATTTTCCAACGCGAGCAAACCTTGTCCAAGCTTGGTGATTGAATTGAGAGGATCCGCGCCATTGATTGGCGCATTCATCAACAGTTCACTGCTCAGCGCCGCAAGCTGGGCGTTGCCCACGACAGTGATGCTACGCGAGCCGCTGGTTGGTCCGCTGCCAAAGACGCGGGTTTGGGTATCGTTGCTGAATCCGCTCCACATTCCGCCGGAAAGGTCGCCGATACTGATGCTTTCAGTGCCGCCGGCAGAGTTGAAATTGCTGGAGATTCCGAAGATCTGCTGCGGGGCCACGGAAAGGCCGCCGGGATTTCCGGATACGCCGGTGTCGAAGGTTTGATGTCCGATCACCGCGTGTTGGCCGGGCGAAGGGAGTACGAGACTGTTGCCGACACTCAGCAAAGAAAGATCGTTAAAGGCTCCGGAAATACAGCCGAGGTCGTTGACGACAAAGGAGGCGTTGCCCGGGCCGCCGTTGAGCGCGGCCTGGCTGTTGGCATTCACTTGCACCGTGTTGTTGCCCCACGCAGCGGGCGAGGTGGGGACGATACTGCCGCCATTGATGGTAATGCCGCCGGAAAAGGTGTTGGCGGCGGAGAGAACAAGAGGCCCCAGCCCGCTCTTAATGATTCCACCAGCGCCACCGATCGGCTGGAGGAAAGTGAGTGGGCCTGGGCAATCGTTGATGATGTCGGTATCGCGGCTGAGCGAGACGGGCACGCCGACTTTGTGGCCGGCGGAGTCGGCACGATAATCGTGGGTATTTCTCACAAAAATGACGCAATTGCTGCCGTTGCTCGGATCATTGGCAAAGGTCATCACCCCGCTGCCTGCAAAGTTTATATCCTGCTGATCGACGTCGAGCATGCCGAGGGATATATCCTGATTGATGGCGACCGGTATGGGGTTGACCTTGGGGACAGTCGGCGCCGCAGTGCCAGCGAAGCGCGCTCGCACGCCGGGTCCATTGGGAAATGGCCCGAGTGGTGTATGGGTTGCATCATCCGTATTGGCCGAATCCCAGTCCGTGGCATCATTAAAGATCATCGAGCCATTATTCAGAAAAGTCCAAGTCGGCGGAGCTGAACTCGCTTCGAAATTCGTCGGTGCAATGTTGATTGTCGCGCCGGGGTCTTTGGCACGGATGTCGATAATTCCACTCACCTCAATCCTCGATCCAACCAGCGGGCTGCTGCTGAAGACGCCTTGGTTGGTATAGGTGTAGGGAAGTGTCAGAGATGGGAAATCAAGAGTTTTTGTGACGACCGTTCGGTAGTCTGGAGTATTGGCTGGAGCATCGGGGTTGTACCAACGGAGATTGCTGATGGCGACCTCGGCGCTGTCGCCGGGTGGAATAACACCGCCGAGAGTGAAAGCGAGATAGCCATACGCAGTCGGACCGAAACCGCCACTGGTTACGGTCCAAATCGCATTAAGATTGAACCGAAGTTGGGATTGGCCGAGGAAGCTATTGTTTGGGTCGGTTTGGGTGATGCCCGTACCCGAAGCGAAAGTGAAGCCAACCGTGGCGGCGGTGGTGATCGCGCCAACCGATCCGTCCGCGGTTGTTTTCGGTCCGCTGGCAAGGGCCGCGCTTCCGGTATTCGAAATCGTCTTTAGTCCGTATTGATAAGTCCCCGGCGTGGGCATTACACCGGATACAGGGATATTTCCTGTGGCGGTTACGTTATGGGTAGCGGCGAGATTGTCAGGGTCGTGGGTAATGGTGTATGTCCCGCTGGACAAAGACACCCCACCCAACGCCAAATGGGGAAGAATGACGCCTGCAGACGCGGCGGCGACGTAGCGCACGCCGCGCGCAATACGCGGGGACCGTTTCATTTTGCTCCTCTCCAAGGACGCTATAAACGGCACGATTGGTCGCGCCGATTCAACGTCGCTCCATGCCCGAAAAAAGACAGGAACCATGACAGCAAAACAAAACCTGTCGCTGGCCAATTTGTCAGGTTAGCTGACCGGCATGATTACGACAAGAAATTTCTCCTTATTGCCGCAACAATTTTAGCAAAATCTTAAAAATCGCGGTTTTTAGGTGGCAATTCCGTGAGGAGCAAACAGAGGTGTCCAATTCTTCGTCCTTCGCCGTTGTCTCAATCCGATCAAAGAAGTGAATCCAATCAACGCAATCGTTCCCGGTTCAGGCACGGTGCCCGGGGGGATTTCCAGAAGCACGGTTCCACCGCCGGAAACTCCGGGGATGTTGACGACTTGCATCAGCGGATAGTTGTTTTGGAAATCACTGCTGAGCTGCAATCCATGGTCGGTGAAGGTGCCGGTGTAGGAGATCAGGAGATAGACCGAATTCTCGTTGAAGTTCGGGCCGTCTTTTACGTTTAGCACGCCATCGAGCGTGAGGTTTCCGATGATGGAGACCAAATCGCTGTCCGACGCCGGAGTGTCAAGGTCATAATCCAGTTGCGATTGGCTGTGAAGCGTGAGATCGCCGACGATCGACAACTGGCCGGGGCCTTGAAGGGTTGTAGGAATGGACGGGGCGACTGAGCTGGACGGGATGGCGGTCAGCGTGCCGGGTTGGAAGTGAGCGTTGTTGGCAATATCGACATTGCTCTTGATGGTTCCCGTGCCGCCCAGAGCAGCGTCAGCGCTAACATTGATCTGCGAGCCTAAAGGGGCGGCAAGTGCAGGACTCGGCGTAGGCGCGTTGACATTCCAAGTGCCGTCGATGGCCACCCCGCCGCTCTGCACGGTCATCAATCCCACGTAAGTGTTGCTCACATTTTCGATCGCAAGCAAACCCGCGCCGAGCTTGGTAATCGAACCCACGCCGCTGCCGCTTTTGATCGGGGCGTTCATCAACAACTCGTTGCTCGGAACGACAATTTGAGAATCTCCCAGAACCGTAATGCTCTGCGTGCCGCTTGTTGGGCTGCTGCCAAACGTGCGGACTTGGTTATCGCTGGCAAAGCCGCTCCACAATCCACCGGCCAGGTTGCCGATGGCGAGGGTTTCAGTTCCGCCGTTGTCATTAAAGTCGGCGGAAATGCCAAAGATTTGTTGCGAACTGGGGGAGAGCCCGACGGGATTTCCCAGCGTCCCGGTATCAAACGTCTGATGCCCGATGATCGCATGTCCGCCCGCGGCTGGAAGGATGAGATTCGCCCCCACGGTGAGCTGAGACAAATCGGTAGACGCGCCGGAAATACAGCCGAGATCACCGACGATAAACGTCGCGCCGCCAGGCCCGCCGTCTAAAGCAGCCTGGCTATTTGCGTTGATATGCACCGGCCCCAAGCCCCAACTCGCCCCGCCGGCGGTGGCGATCACGCTTCCTTGATTGATGATAATTCCGCCGGCAAATGTGTTGGTCGCTCCCAACATCAGAGGCCCCTGGCCGTCCTTGATAATGCCACCGGCTCCGGAAATCGGCTGAAGAAACGTCAGTGGCCCGGTGCATTCATTTATAATCTCTGTATCCCTCGTGAGTGTCACCGGAATATTAAATACATGTCCCAGCGAGTTAGAAAGATAGTCGTGGGTATTGCGCGCATAAATGACACATTCACCGGCGGAGGACGGGTCATTCGCCATTGTCAGCGAGCCCACGCCCGAAAAATTTGTGTTTTCCAGATCGAGATCGAGCATGCCCAATGTGATGGGCTGATCGATGCTCACCGGGATCGCATCGGATGCTGGATTATCGAATGGAGGCGCGCTGCCGATGAATCGGGCGCGCACG
>DATAPK010000476.1:0-7512 GCA_036265245.1 Tepidisphaeraceae bacterium
GCCCTTCTTCTCTGCCGCCGCCGCCGTGTTCGCCGTCGGATCGATCCCCAGCACCGGCACTTTCCGCTGCACGAAATACTGCAGCAGATACCCATCATTGCTCGCCAGCTCCACCACCTTGCTCTTCTCGCCAAGCCCAAACCGCCCGCACATCATTTCCACATAAGCACTCGCATGCTTCAGCATCGTGTCTGAAAAGCTCGAAAAATAGCCGTATTCCGCGTCAAAAATCTCTTCCCTCGCCACATATTCCGGCAGCTGCACCAAAAAACATTTCTCACACACATAAACATGCAGCGGATAAAACGCCTCCGCATGATTAAACCTCGCCGGCGTCACATGCCTCTGACAAAGCGGGCTCGTCCCCAAATCCACAAACGTATGCGACAACGGATTCGCGCAAAACCGGCATCGCGGAGCATGGGCGGATGTCTCATTCATTCGGATACTTCTCTCGTAAAAAACCCAAATGACCAAACCAGAATGACCAATGAATACCCAATGACGAAATCCGAATGACGAAAAACATCGCCTATTCGGATCTCGCAGTTCGCTCGTTTTCCATTTCTTCTTTCGTCATTCGGATTTGGTCATTCATTGGTCATTCTGGTTTGGTCATTGGTCATTTCATTCATCACTCATCATTCATACTTCAACATTTCCCTACCCCCGCCACCGCCGCATCTCCCGCAAACATCGCCCGCCACTTCCTCAATTGCAAGGCGTACCTCCCCAAAACCCCATAGCACGCCACCTTATCACCCAGCGAAATCGAGCTCGCCCCGATCGCTCCCGCGTATCCCTTAAAACACTTGATCTGCGGAATCGCCACCCCCTTCTTCCCCCCGCCGATCCACGCCTCCCTCGCCCTGGCCGTCGAAATCCCCGTCGATGAATTCGCATGATATCTCCGGAAAAACAGCTCTTCCGGAATCTCATGAAACCGCCCCGCCAGGCACAGATATGTCAGCAGCACCTTATCCGACCCGTAAAACGTCCCATGCAAAGGCGTGCGCGCAAGCTGCTCCCGCCGCATCAACCCAAAAATCTCAAAACACCACCGCGTATTCAATAGCAATTCGTTCAGCCGAACCGATAAATTCCGATCCCCCATCCGTCTCGGCGGATCGCGCAACTGCTCCCCATGCGTCCCCACCACCGACGTCACCGCCTCCCCCTGCGCATCGATAATTCCCACCCGGCTATGCACCAGCGACACCCGCGGTTCCGCATCCAACACCTCAACCGCCCGCTTCAAATAATCCACCCCATGCAGATCATCGTGAGCCACCCACTTGAAGTATTCCCCCCGCGCCAGCTCAAACGTCTTATTAAAATTCGGCGCCGCCCCGATGTTCGTCTCATTCCGGACATATCGGACCCGCCCATCCCTCGCCGCCATCTCCCGGCAGATCGTCTCCGATTCATCCGCCGACGCGTTATCACAAATGATCAATTCAAAGTCCGAGAAGCTTTGCGAAAGAAGTGCCTGGATCGCCCCGCGCACATACCGCCCGCCGTTATAGACAGGTAGACCGAGACTGACACGTGGATGGCCGTTTTCACCCATGAGATAAAGCGCACCGAGAGAGTGCCCTCGCTCACATCATCGGCCTCCAATGCTTTCCGATCAAGATGATTACCCGACCCGTCGGCAGCTTATCTTCGTCCGATATGACTGCATCCCCCCAAAGTGAGCCGGCCTGTTCCCAAGCCAACCCTGCCCACTTTAAAACATTGCCCCATTTTTCGTGTGGCCGGCGAGCATGATCGCCGCTCAATGCCGTTAAACACCAAGCAAGCTTGCCCCAATAATCTGCGTTCCCACCAAAGCGCATAAAAAAACCGTGGCATGGATTGACCATGCCACGGCTAAATTACCCTTTAGAAAGAAACCGAACCTCATGCACGGCGACGGCGAACAGCCATCAAACCGCCAAGAGCCAGAAGGCTCAAAGAAGCGGGTTCCGGAACTGTGCCTGTCGCACCGAACACCAAGGGATTCAACACAAAACTCTGACCCGCAGTACCAGCCGGGAAGAATGTCGTCAAACCGGTCGTGTTGTTGTGCAGGCCGAATCCTTCAGTCGCCGGATTCGCAGACGGCGTCAAGGTGGTACCAGCCGGAGAGCCATCGAACACAACGTAGAGATCCAAGACCTTCAACGGATTGCCAAGGTTAATCTGCCCGCTGGCAGAGCTACCCACGCCTGTGAGAGTCGCATTTTGATTGGATTGAGTCACATTCAATCGCGGGTCGCCAGACGCATAAACCCCGGTGCCAAGGTCAGCTTTGTAACCTTTGTAGTCGCCGACAGTTCCCTGATCTTGAACGGCGAAAAACGGGTTACCAGCAGCTTGACCAGTGCCGCCCGTCACTGCAAGCCCAGTAATTGGGTCAGTGTACTGGAATTTCGTAAATGCGTTGTTGTATTTCACCCCGAAGTCACTGATGGACGAACCGAAAGTGGATTCCGCCGTGAGATGCGCCGGAAGCGCGCTCGCGCCTTGTCCGATGGCATCAAAGAACAAGTTGCCAAAGCCGGTGAAACCAGCGGCGGTATCAGCAGCACTAAGCGAGGTACCGATCGCAAACGAAACCTCATAGACACCCGCTGCACTATTGCCAGCCGGGATGGGCGAGAAACTCGACCTTGTGCCATTATTAACATCGTTGTTAAAAGCAGCCTCAGATGCCCAGTAACCGCTAACGACAGGCGTGACAGTGATCGTCGCCGCCTGAGCAACACCAGCCACGGCAAGAGCGCCGACAACAGCGGCCGCTAAAATGGACTTCTTTGAACTTGACATAATCGTTCCTCTCCTAAAAGGGTAGTTAGGAATATCTGTTAAAAACTCAATTATTACTTACGGCGACGCGAGCCCAACAGGCTGGCACCGAGACCAATCAACAAGACGGAAGAAGGTTCAGGAACCAAAGCACCCAAAGCAACCTGCGCGGGGCCAGGGAAGCTGGGCATCTGGTTGCCGAAGTTGTTTCCAATTTGCGTTACGTCGTTGCCGCCGACTACACCGTCGCCATCAACGTCGCCAGTGAGAGCAGGATTGATCACGCCGGGCGTACCGGAACCGAACTGGTTGCCAGCGTTGGTCACGTCAGAACCACCGACGGCCCCATCTAGATCGCCATCGCCAAAGAGGGGGAGATACGTCGCCCCGGCGGGAATCTGGGCCGCAAAAGCTCCAGTCGCATTTTTAGTGGAGAAAATCTGCATGGTGTTGCCGCTCGTGCCCGCGAAATATCCCTTGATATACGCACCGGTGTTACCAAGGATCGTGAGCCGTGCAACCTGATAGGTGGAAGTCGCTCCACCCGTCGTATTGGTGGTGCCAAGCCCACCTTCGTGATCCGCCCATCCCACATTAAGAGTCGTACCCGAGATCACCGCAGTCCCGCTGCCAGGACCATTCGGATAATCACCGCTGCCGACTACGTCAATCTGAGGGGCATCGCCATTCGTATGATTGGATTGAATGTCGAACTGGGGGGTAGAAAAGTTTGTGTCGTATGCCAGATTCGCCGTCGCGGGCGCTGCCGGCTTGGCATTGGAGTGACCGGTCGGCGTATAGAAGCTGCCGGTGATCGAACCAGAATTAACTAGATTAATCTGCATGTCACCGACGTTCCAGAACTCACCGCCGGACTGCGTTACATCAACGTCGAACGATCGTGCATTGTTCAACGCAGGATCGGCTGTTTTCGCAGCGCTGCTGATCACTACGGGAACCAAACTGATCGTCAGGGTCGCTTTCGCGGACGATCCCACAAGCATCACACCCGCGGCCGCTAGAGCTACTTTTTTGAGGCTACGCATCCCACGCATTTTCGACCTCCACATGAACAATGACCTGCGGATTTGATTCCGCGTAATTTAATGACTTGCTCTGCTGATGAGAAATTTCTGGCGTCTCCACGTTTTGCAGTCACAAACCTCATACACAAATTGTGACTGCCCGACCCGTGTGTCGCGGCAAGTTACTCTACACCGAATTCTGCGTCAAGCAAAAAAATCCGGGTTTTCATAGCTGCCCATTCGTCCGGGTAATTTCTCGTCTATGACCGGGGCAAAACACTTTGCTTCCGACCTGCGAATAATCTAGCCGCCATTCACAGGGTATGCAACTTAAATTTCGATCCTAACGAGAATTTCTACTCCAGTTTGGACAATGTTCCCCCCTCTCCCCGGACAGGCCGCAACCCCTTCCCCCGCCTCCAAAACCCCCGCTCTCAACTCTCCGCAATCACCTTCAAAAGTTATAAACCACTAACACTACTCCCCGCCTCGCCAAATCGCGACGCGCAATTTTTGCGCGCACCACCTGCTCTCACTTATTCCAACGCAAAATCGTAATACTCAAAAACCCTTGATTTTACCTACTGAATCTTCGCATATTGCGCTGCCGATTTTCGGCGTACAACAACTGCAACGAAAAACTCAAACTCAATCAACCAAAAATCGCCGCCACAATTTTTCACCCCGCGACAACGAGATAATCACATCTTCATCCATGAATAAGTGCCCTCGGAGCAACGTTTCGGTAACCGTTTACCTTGATCCGGCAATGCGATCAGATTTCTACAAAAAAATCGTGATTCGATCGTTCCATCCTCCCGCAATCGATTCGCCCGAAAATTATCATAATTTATCACGCATTTTCCACGCAACTCCCAGCCCCCCAAACCCACATTTGACAAGCCTCCTCAGACAAGTGCCAAGTAACCTCCCGTTCCTGCCGATGGACCGACCAGCGGAACAGCGCTCCCGTCCGATAAACTGACTTACGCTATACTTTAGATGCCCATGACCACTGCGTTCGTCGAATCCTGTGTGATGACAGCCGAAGGGTCGGCCCTGGCGGCGCAGAAACTCACGCGCGGCAAGCCCCGCGCCAAAAAACTCCTCAAGCTCCTCGCCACCAAACGCCGCATCCTCATCACCACCCACACCCATCCCGACCCCGACGCCCTCGGCAGCAGCATGGCCATGCTCCACCTGCTCCGCACCAACCTCAAAGACGCCATCGTCCACTTTTCCGTCAAGGGCCAGGTCGGCGGCGGCCTCAACGACGCCTTCATCCGCTACGCCAAACTCGATATCGAACCCTGGGATGATCAAAAGCTCTCCACTTACGATGCCATCATCCTCCTCGACACCCAGCCCACCTTCGCCTACAGCCCCCTTCCCGAACACATGATGCCCACCGCCGTCATCGACCACCACCCCGGTCGCGGCCGAAAGCCCAACTGCCCCTTCTGCGACATCCGCAGTAACGTCGGCGCCACCAGCTCGATCATCTACAGCTATTTCATGGAGCTAGGCCTCGCCATCCCCCGCGACCTCAGCGCCACCCTCCTCTATGCCATCGAATCCGATCTCGCCGGCGCCGCCGGCATGCCCACCGAGCTCGATAACATGGCCCTCTCCAGCCTCATGCTCAGCGCCGACATGCACCGCCTCTACCAGATGCGCTACGTCGATCTGCCGCAAAGCTATTACCTCAGCTACGCAGCCGGCTTAAGCACAGCGGTTTACTACGACACCGCGATGATCGCCCACATCGACGAAATCGATTCCCTCGAAAAGCCCGCCGTCATCGCCGATTTTCTGATGCGCTTCGAAAAGGTGAGTTGGTGCCTCGTCAGTTCCACCCACGAAGGCCGAATGATCCTCAGCCTCCGCACCAGCGACCCCAGGCATTCCGCCGGCGAGGTCATGCGCCGCCTCATCCGAGGCATCGGCGAAGGCGGCGGCCATCGCACCAAAGCCGGCGGCTTCGTCCGGCTCGAAAACGGCTCCCCCACCGAAATCGACCGCCAACGCAAAACCCTCAAACGCCGGTTATTGCGTTCCCTCGGCATCCCGATGTCGCGAGGGCAACGATTGGTTCCTGCGAAAGAATGATTCCAGAAGCCCAATGACCAAACCAGAATGACCAATGAAATCCCAATGACCAAGTCCAAATAGCTTTTGGTCATTTGAGTTTTGGACATTCATTGGTCATTCTGGTTTGGTCATTCGGATTTTTCGTTACACCCCTTCATATTGAATTTCCCCCCATTCAAGGCTACGAACATCACCACATGAGCACCGAACTCTCCAAGTCCTACGAATCCGCCAAGGTGGAACTCGAGGCGCTAAAGGTGTGGAACGACGAAAACCTCTTCCACGCCGAGCCTACCGACCCAGGCAAACCCTACAGCATTGTCATCCCGCCCCCCAACGTCACCGCCGCCCTGCACCTCGGCCACGCACTCAACAACACACTCCAGGACATCCTCACCCGCTGGCACCGCATGCTCGGCGACAACGCCGTCTGGCTCCCCGGCACCGACCACGCCGGCATCGCCACACAAACCGTTGTCGAAAAACGCGTCCTCGCCGAGCAAGGCAAACGCCGAACCGATTTCAAACGCGAAGAGTTCGTCGCCAAGATCCAGGCCTGGAAAGATGAATACGAAATCCGAATCACCGACCAGCTCAAACGCATGGGCTGCTCCTGCGACTGGCAACGCCAAGCCTTCACCATGGACGACCCCCGCGCCAAAGCCGTCCGCGAAGCCTTCTTCCAACTCTTCAAAGATGGCCTGATCTACCGCGGCAAGAGATTGGTCAACTGGGACCCCGCCACCCAAACCGCCCTAGCCGACGACGAAGTAGAAATGGAAGAAATCGACGGCCACTTCTATTACCTGCGTTACCCCCTTGAAGGCGAGCCCGCTTCAGCGGGCGGGAGCGCCCCCCTTTATATAACCGTCGCCACCACCCGCCCCGAAACCATGCTCGGCGACACCGCCGTCGCCATAAATCCAAAAGACCCCCGCGCCCCAATGCTCCGCGGCAAAAAAATCCGTCTTCCCATCGTCAACCGCCTCATCCCCATCATCGAAGACGACTACGTCGTCCTCCCCGATCCCAACAGCGACGACGCCAAAGCCAAATACGCCACCGGTTTCCTCAAAGTCACCCCCGCCCACGACCCCAACGACTACGTGCTGGGCCAAAAGCATCAATCGGAAATCGGCCCAAACTGGCTCATCAACGTCATGGCCCCCGACGGCTCCATCTCCGACCAACACGGCTGGACCGACGTCGGCGGCGCCGAGCAATTCCTAGGCCTAGACCGCTACGAAGCCCGCAAAGCCATCGTCGACTGGTTCCGCCAAAACAAATTGCTCGAAGACGTGAAGCCCTACCGCCACACCGTCGGCCACAGCTACCGCAGCCACGTGCCGATCGAGCCGTATCTCAGCGACCAGTGGTATCTAAAGGTGACGGACGACCGCCTATCCGGCGCCGCCCTCCGCGCCATGACGCTAGACCAACGCGACAACCCCACCCCCTCGCCCCGTACTCCGGGAGAGGGCAGGGGTGAGGGTTCGCGCGACAAACATCATTCATCAAGTGACGCAACCCCCACAAACCCTCACCCTAACCCTCTCCCGGAATACCGAGCGATGGGACAAGAGCACGCGGGCGCGTGGGAAGGTAA
>DATAPK010000477.1:0-6051 GCA_036265245.1 Tepidisphaeraceae bacterium
CTCGGAAATCTCCGATCAGAAGATCGAGAAGCCGGAAGAGGCGCTCAAGGTTGGCCAGGAACTTGAGGTGAAGATCCTGCGAGTCGACGGCGACGAGCGAAAGATCGGCCTGTCGCTCAAGCGCGCCCAGTGGGCCCAGGAAGAAGCCGCCCGCGAAGAAGTCCGCAGCCAGCGCGCCGAAAAGCGAGGCCTCCGCGGCGGCCTCGAAGGCGGCGAGGGAACCCGCGGCTTGGGAGACCTCACCATCGAGGAATAATCGCCTCAGCTGCTTAATTGAAGGTTGATTTCAAATGGGCCGTTCAGCAATGAACGGCCCATTTTCTATTTCCGCAATCGCCTCATGGCCATCACCGGAATCAATGAGAAGATGCACAGTGTCGCTGGCTCAGGCAAGACAAACGTCGCTGAAGCAATACCAGTCACGCCACCCTGACGATAACTGAATGCGATCGTGTTCGTAGCCGCGTCGAACCCGCCGAGGGTTATAGAATCAGAAAAATTGTGCCCGAAGAGTGGGGTATTGTCGGTTATAATGGTGAAGAAGTTACCGCCTGATTCAACGATGATGTTATCAATGCCGCCGGAATCGGCTTGAAAAGCAATCTCGTTTCCGCTGGCAATAACCGAGCTGAAGCTGCTGTATTTATTACCGAAATCCGTCGTGTCAACAATTTTGGTAACTCCTGCGGTGCCCGCGATACCCGCATAAATTCCGCTACCACTACTCCATTCGCCAACAACGGCAACGTTATTCCCGCTGATCGATGTCGCATCAAACCGAGTGAAGGCGGTATGCCCAGGCGCAGTGTCCGCTGTGCTTATAACCTTGCTGAATACAGTTGAGCCGAGCGTACCGGTGAACACGCCGGAACCCCCGCTGTAATTGCCGTGGAACACGACATTGTTCCCGCTTACGCCCCCGGCGTCAGCGTCGATAAAGGTGACGTTGTCTGCCGAAACGTTTCCCTTGCCCACAAACTTGCTCACGCCTGGGACACCAACTGTTCCATTGTAAACTCCAAAGGAATTGGTGGTGTCGACCGACACCGCCACGTTGTTCCCGCTGATCGACTGCAAGCTTATCTGAGGTGTGAAGAACGAATTGCCATTCGTTAATACGCTGTCACTCGTATCCACCAACTTAGTGAATCCGGTTTGACCGACCGTTCCGGTGCAAATGGCGCCGGCTGGCGTGGAAAAATTATACGCTCCAAAAAATGAGACATTATTCCCGCTGATGACCGGAAAACTTCCCATAATGGCAAACGGCGAATGTCCTGGCAGAGAGTCGGTCGTGTCGGCGATTTTTGTAATCGCCGTGCCACTGGTGGTCGCGGTGAATATGCCGTCTGCGGTGGTCGCTCCTGCCTCAAATACAACATTGCTCCCACTGATAGCAGGTGCGCTGTCAAAGCCAGAAAACAGGCTTCCTTCTGGCGCGGTGGTCGATGTGTCCGCAATTTTGGTAAATGTTACCTGAATCGCAAAGGCGGAGTTCAAAACACCAACGCCGCCCAAAACACAGAACGCAACACGGACTTTAAGTCGACGCGATAAGAAGCTTTTGAACATGTGTATCCCCTCCCAGGGATATTTTGAATTGCCGGTCTATTCGCCCGCCGAGGACCAGAGAAGCTGACAAAAACACCCGCCAACGTCCCTATGTCAAAACAGAGATTACCGTCCATGTTTTCTCAAGGCAATATCTTAGTTATTTGAAACAGTGTCATCTGACCCCCTGCTCGCAATCTTATCAGCCCGCCCCTCATATCCGGCATATCCCCTCTGCACTGCACCGTCGAATAATCATCCCTATTTCGGGACTGATGAGCCAAAGTCACTGGAACTACGCGACGATACAAGGAATGAAAGGGTCGCGTAAGAAAGATTGCGCGAACCTGCCCCGGTGACGGGACGAAATATATGTCGAGAGCTGCCGTCCTTTCTTAGGCTTGATCGAAAAGCCTTGGCTCTCTGGAACGGGTCTCATCAGTAGCGAGAAATATGGCAAGCATAGCCGTCCAATCGGGTCTGCAACTTTATCTCCGTCAGATCAACGAATCGCCGCTGCTGAACGCCGACGAGGAAAAGCAGCTCGCGCGCCGCATCATCCACCAGCAGGATGCCGCCGCACGCGAACGCATGGTGCGCTCCAACCTGCGCCTTGTGGTCAACATCGCAAAACACTACGTCAATCGCGGCATGAGCCTGCCCGACCTCATCGAAGAAGGAAACATCGGCCTGCTTAAAGCGGTCGAAGGCTTCGACCCCGAAAACGGCTGCCGCTTCTCCACCTACGCAAGCTGGTGGATCAAGCAGGCCATCAAACGCGCCCTCATCAACGGCGTGCAGCCGATCCACATCCCGGCCTACATGGTCGAGATGATGACCAAATTCAAAATCGCCAACCGGCAACTTGAAGACCAGCTCAAACGCCTTCCCACAATCGAAGAGCTCAGCGAGTACATGAAGATGCCTCGCAAAAAGCTCAACATCATCAAGAAAGCGGTCAAAGCTTATAACTCGCCCACCCAATCCGGCAGCGCCGACGGCGAGATGACCATCAACGAACTCGTCCCCGACTCTCACAACCCCGGCCCGGATGACACCGTCATGGGCAACGACGATCTCCAGCACCTCGCCGGCCTGCTCGAACACATCGACGTCCGCGAAGCCAAAATCCTCCGGCTCCGCTACGGCCTCGATGGCCGCGACCCCATGACCCTAAAAGAAATCGGCGCCGAGATCGGTCTCACCCGCGAACGCGTCCGCCAAATCGAGCACGAAGCCCTCGCCAAACTCCGCGACGCAATGCTGGTCGGCGTATAACCCGATCAGCTCGCGCGCCACAATTTTTCAGGGTGCCACCCCAAGCCGCAAGCCTTCCAAACCCGGCTTGCGGTTTAGCCTTCCTCGCGGACTGCGCTGGGACGCTAAACCGCAACCCTACGGCTTCAACCACTTCACAAACCACTCCACCGCCGCATCCTGCGAATCCGGATTCACCTTATGCCCCGTCTTCGGCTGAATGCGCACGGCAAAATGATCCGACGCACCCGCCGCCCGATACGCACTCTCCGCCGCATCCGTGCAAAGCTTCAACCCCGCCGCCGGCGTCCGCGGATCCACTTCCCCGTTAATCAACAACAACGCCCGCGGCGCAACCAGCGGCGCCATCGCCGGCCCGTCAAATTCCCGATCCAACCCCGGCGCCACCCGCTCATAAAACTGATGCACAAACTCCGCCCCCGGCGCTTCGACATTCGCCTCCTTCGCCGCCGAATCAAACGCGTGTTGAATCGTCCCAATCCGCGACTTCCACGAATTATTCTCCACCGCCCACTGAAAGCTCTCCATGCCGATGCACGGCACCGCCACACTCACCCGCGGATCAACCGCCGCCGTCAGATACGTCTCAATCCCACCCTTTGAAACCCCATAAAGTCCGATTCGACTTCCATCCACATCACCCCGCGTCTGCAAATAATCGATCAGCCGCATCACATCCCAAACCGTATCAAAGAAAAACGGATGCTCTTTCTGATCGTGCCACGCCCGCAAAATCGCCGCCTGATATTCATCCGACCCCTTCCCCGCTTTCGTCCTCTCCCCATGGTAAGGCCCATCAATCGCCACCGCGATAAACCCCTTCGCCGCCAGCTTTCGCATCAGCGGCAACTCATCCTCTTTCTTCCCACCCGTCCCATGCAGCAAAATCACTACAGGTTTTTTTCCCGACGCCTTCCCCACAGTTCGAACAAGAATCCCCGGCACCCGATTCTTCGCATCGGACGAATATGTAAAATAAAGCTCGTCCTCTGCCGGCTGCGTCGTCGCCACCGCCGCAATCTCCACCGCCGCCGCCGGCACCCGCGGCCGATCGATCATCTTCAAAAAATCCGCTCGAATATCTTTGTCCTTTGCAATCTCTCCCGCTCGCGCGAAGGCAACCTCGATCAAGAACGCCGATAGAAACAAAATAACCATAGCGATTCGCATAACACTCCGTTGACGACAACTGCCAGTCGGTCGATACTCTCTGCCATCATTATTTATTTCATCAGGTCCCGCAAAACCAAAAAAAGTAGGAGATGAGCAATGAGAAAGACGGGCTGGTTGCTTTGCGCTGTGCTCCTGATGCCGCTCCATGTCTTGCTTGCCGATCCTCCTGCGTCCGCTCCACTTCCGTTCAACGAAGACACTCTCCCAACAAAATCTATCCCCGATACCCCTTCTCCAGCAACATCCCAGGCCTCATTATCCGCTGCATCTCCAAGTGAACCCGCGCCGACAACCGCTACGAGCCGTCCCACCTCAACAAAGCTCCCAATACCAAACTCCACCTCATTGGCAAATGCCAATCAGGTTTTACACGAGATTTATGCAAGCGATCTCGCGAACGCCAAAATGCCTGATCAAAAATCCGCCTTGGCGGAAAAGCTTTTGCAGGCGGCGAATGAAGAGAAAACCGACATGGCCGGGAAATTTGCCCTTTTCAATCTTGCCCGCGATTTATCCATACAGGCGGGTGACTTGAAAATCGCCGAAAGCGTGATCGACGCCGAGGATTTGTCATATCAGATCGATGCCCTCCAACTGAAAGACGACACCGCTGCCGCAGTATCTAAAGCAGCTCTTACACCGCAGACACGAAGAGATTTTATCACACAGTCCGATGCGATCACCCAGGAAGCAGTCGCGGCCGATCGTTACGATCTGGCAAAACAAATCAGCGATACCTCTCTTGCCACGGCGCGGCTGCTGAATGATCCTCAGGCAGTGCGATCCGCTCTCCGCCACAATCAGCAGATTAAGGAACAGGAAGCCGCTTATTTACAAACCAAATCAGCACAGGAAATTCTCAGTGATAACTCCCAAGACGCGGATGCAAATCTCAAAGTTGGCCAATTTCGATGCTTCATTAAAGATGACTGGATTCATGGGTTGCCCTGTCTGGCGATTGGAAGCGATCCAACTTTGCAAAAATTGGCTGAAGCAGAATTGAAAAAGCCGGCCACCGATGATGACAAAGTGCTTCTGGCCGACAGGTGGTGGGCGATCGCCGAAAAAGAAACCGGAATTGCAAAGTGGAATCTCCAATCTCACGCGGCGATGTGGTATCGAGACGGATCATCGAGCCTGACCGGATTGGTAAAGGCCAAAGTGACGGCTCGACTTGATCAAGTCGAAAATGCGCAATCGCTCGCGCCGCCCAAGACTCAACACAAAGGCGTCGAGCTTCTTACGACCATGAAAGGAGATATTGGCCGCAAAGAATCCGGCGCAATCGTGCTTAAAGATGGCGAACATATCACCACCGAACAAGCCTTCGCTCCTCCGGTTACATTCAAGATTGTGGCGATGACTGATTCCACCAACATTCGCCTCGCATACGCCGCCGATCAGATTATTTTCAACTGGGAAAGCGATATCCACCAATTACGAATCGACGGCGGGCCCGCAGATGGCAGGCACAAGCCCGGTGCGGGAAATGTTCCCGTCAATCAATGGGTTGAAATCGGACTCACCGTCCTCCCTCATTCCCTCAGCATCAGCATTGGCGGAGTCGAGAAATATCGTACGGAGGCGGATTTCTCTCGAATCAATCAGTCGTTTTCGATATTTCAGGCAGGTGGGGCAACGGTGAAAGTCAAATCAGTCGTGGTGGAGAAGAATAAATAGAAGAGAAGTGTCAATGCAACTTCTCCGCCGCCGGAAGCTCATCAAACCGTCGATCCGCCTTGATCCCTCTAAACTCCCGATCCGCAAAATCCAATATCGCCGCCCAATCCGCCGCGTACATCCCGTGAGGCCCAGCCCGGAAATTCACGCCCAACTTATCCGCCGCCCCCAGCATCTCATAAACCGGCTTCGCCCCCAGATACGACTGCGCCGCCGCATTACCGTTGCAATACTGGTCGTCTAACCCATTGCACAAAATATACGCCCGCGGCGCCGCCAGCGCCAGCAGCCAATGCTGATCGAAGGGCAGCTTCTCCACGTGATGATAAAACTCCGGAAACCTAGGCCCAAACCAAAACGTATTTTGCT